>DATJOV010000071.1:0-8740 GCA_035506735.1 Acidimicrobiales bacterium
GTGGCCGGGCGGGGCCGCACCTCGTAGGCGCACACGTGGGCGCCGTCCATGAGGTGGGCGACGCGCTCGACGCTCGCCCCGGGGAGGGCGTCGCGGATGAAGGCCAGCTCGCTCGAGCACGCCTGGGCGAACCCGGTGGCCACCGACAGGATGGCGCAGTTGTGCTCGGTGATGCGCCAGCCGCCGTCGTCGAGGCGCTCGACGTCGGCCAGGTAGCCGTCCTCGTCGAGGATGGCGGTGAGCTCGGCCACCTGCTCCTCGAGCGACCGCGTCCCCAGGCGGGCCTCGGCGTCGTGCAGCCGCCTGCGCCGGCGCTGCTCGAACAGGTCGGTCACCTCGGGGCTGCCCGGTCCGCCCAGATAGCCGAGCAGCTCGGTGGTGAGATCCCCGTAGCGCTTGGGGAAGAGGGCCTCGGCCCCCGGGCTCAGCTCGTAGTGGTGGGCGGGGCGGCCCCGGCCCTCGGGGTCGCGCCGGTGGGTCACCAGCCCGTCGTGGTCGAGGCGCACCAGCTGCTGGCGCACGGCGGCCACGGTGATGCCCAGGATGGCCGCCAGCTCCGAGGCCCGCAGGCTCCCGTGGCGCTTGAGGGCGCTCAGGATGGCGCGGCGCGTGGTGGGCATGGTGGACAGGGGGGATTCCACCGCCGGGACGGTAGCGGGCGCCGGGGCCGCCGTTCTCGGCGCCCCTGCCGCCGCCGCCGTTCTCGGCGCCCCCGTCGTCGTCGGCGTTGTCACGGGGCCCTGCGCACCCGACGGTGGGCACCCCTCACGGCAGCACCAGGTGGACGTCGCCGAACTCGTGCCACAGGTAGCCCTCCTCCAGGGCGGCGGCGTAGGAGCGTTCCAGGAGGGGACGCCCGGCGAGTGCCTCCAGCATGGCCAGGTGCGAGGCCTCGGGCTCGTGCCATCCGGTGAGCAGGCCGTCCACCGACCGGACGGGCCGGTCCGGGGTCACCACGGTGTCGGTCCAGCCGGCCCCGGCGTGGACCTCGCCCGTGGCCTCCACCACCGTCTCGAGGGCCCGCACCACGGTGGTGCCCACCGCCACCACCCGACCGCCCCGGCGCCGGGTCCCGTTGACGCGGTCGGCCGTGGCCCGGGGTACCCGGTAGGGCTCGGGGTAGGGGGGCTCCGAGGCCTCCAGCGAGGCCACCCCGGTGTGGAGCACCACGGGCGTCACCCCCACCCCCTTGGCCATGAGGCGGGTGAGGACCTCGGGGGTGAAGGGGCGCCCGGCGCTCGGCATCTCGGCCGACCCCGGCTCGGTGGCGTATACGTTCTGGTAGGCGGCCAGGGGCCAGCTCCCCCGCACGTAGCCGTAACGGATGGGATGGCCGTGGAGGGCCAGGAAGGTGGGGAGCGGCTCGGGGGTGTGGACCGTCGCCACCCACAGGCGCACCCCCTCGGGGTGGGTGGCGTAGGGCGTGAGCAGCTCCACCCGGCCGCCGCCGTCGAGGTGCACCACCTGGCCCGCGCCGGCGGCCAGCCACGGCCCGGTGCCGTGGCGCAGCTCGAGGGTCCACAGCCCGGCCGGGAGACGGGTGGAGAGGTGGACCTCGAGGCGCCGCCCGGCGTGGTCGGTGGCGGGCACGGCCGCCGCCAGCGTGCCGGAGGTGTTGACCACCACCAGGTCGCCCTCCTCCAGCCAGCGGGGGAGCTCGGCGAAGTGGCTGTGCACCACGCTCGCGTCGCATCGGCGTGCCACCAGCATGCGCACGGCGTCGCGGGTGAGCCCCCTGGCCTCGGGGGGCACCTCGGCCTCGAGCTCGGGAGGCAGGACGAAGGCGGGGAGCCCGTGCAGCCGCCGTGGTCGGGGGGCGAGCACGGTCACCGGCCCGCCTCCGTCGTGGCGGCGGGCTCGGCCCCGGCGCCGAGGTCGATCTCGGCGGCGCGGTAGCGGCCGCTCGGGGGCCTGGCCTCGACCAGGGCCAGGAGCGCCGGCACGACCTCCTCGGGCGCGGGGCGGTCGGAGATGTCCTCGCCCGGGAAGGCGGCCTGGTGCATGGCCGTCCGCATGTCGCCCGGGTCGACGGCCCACACGGCCAGGTCGGGCTCCTCCACCCCCAGCACGGCCGAGAGGTGGTCGAGGGCCGCCTTGGCCAGGCCGTAGCCCCCCCATCCCCGGTAGGCCTCCACGGCGGCGTCCGAGGTGACGTTGAGCACCGACGGCGCCGGGGCCCTCCGCAGGGCGGGGAGGGCCTCCTGGATCAGGGCCAGGGGGGCCACCACGTCGGTCTCGAGGATGTGGCGCACGTCGTGGGGGGGGAGGGCGGCCAGATCGGGGAGCGGTGTGGGGCCGAGGGTGCTGGCGTTGTTGACCAGGAGGTCGAGGGGTCCGAGCTCGGCTGCCGCCCGCACCAGGACTCGGCGGTGACCGGGGTCGGCCACGTCCCCGGCCACGGCCACCACGGCGGCGCCGGGGTGGAGGTGGGGGCGCAGGCCCCCGGCCGCGTCCTCGAGGGCGCGCCCGTCCCGGGCGTCGACCACCACCGACCATCCCCGGTCCACCAGACCCCGGGCCAGGGCCCGCCCCAGGCCCTTGGATGCTCCTGTCACCACGGCCACCGGCATGTCGGTCCTCCCGTCGGGTCGCCCCCGGGCCCGCCCCTGGATGCCCCCAGATAAAGATAGTAAATGCTGTTTTTATTCCCAGGCAATGCCCGGAGGGGACGGACCGGCCCCCGCCGGCCAGCCCCTAGCATCTGCTCAGGAACGATGACCACGGCATTCGGGCAGGACACGACGGAGTCGGAGACGCCGGCGCCCCGGGGACCGGGCGGCCCGGCGTGAGGGCGGTGGTGCTGGCCCTGGCGGCCAGCTTCTGCACGGCCACGTCCTCGGTGTGCCAGCGCCTCGGGGCCGCCACCGCCCCCGGGGGGGAGCGCCTCAGCCCGCGCCTGCTCCTCTACCTCGTGCGCCAGAAGGTGTGGCTGGCCGGCGTGGCCAGCATGATCCTGGGCTTCGTCTTCCAGGTGACCGCCCTCCACTACGGCGATCTGGCCCTGGTCCAGCCCATCCTGGCCAGCGAGCTGCTCTTCGTCTTCGCCTACATGGCCGTGATCGGCACGCGCCACGTGGCCCGCCACGACTGGCTGGCGGCCACGGCCATGGCCGCCGGTCTGGGCGTCTTCCTCTTCACCGCCGATCCCTCGGGGGGCCACCTCCACGCCTCGGCCACGTCGTGGTGGTTCGCCGGCGTCTCGGCCCTCGGGCTCACCGTCATCGCCACCGTCCTGGCCTTCGTGCGCCTCCCCGACGCGGCGTCGCCGTCCCCGGCGCGCCGGGCCGCCACCCTCGGCGTGGCCACGGGCATCTCGTGGGGCTTCCTGGCCGCTGTCATCAAGGAGCTGAGCTCGCACACCGGGAGCGGGCTCGGGATCTTCCTCACCTGGTCCCCCTACGTCCTGGTGGGCGTGGGAGCGGCGTCCATGCTGCTGTCCTCGCACGCCTTCCAGGCCGGCCCCCTGGCTGCCAGCCAGCCGGGGTTCACCATCGTGGACCCGCTCGTGGCCTCACTCCTGGGTGTGTTCATCTTCAAGGAGCACCTGCAACTCGAGCCGATCGCCGTGGTGGTGGAGGCGGCCGCCCTGGCCGCCCTGATCGCCGGCGTGGTGGCGCTCAGCCACAGCCAGCTCGTCCAAGGGGAGCGGCCCGCCGACGAGGTGGGGGTGGGAACCATCACCGGCCCCCTCGAGGTGCGCGACGTCCCTGGCTGAGGCCGCCCCCCGCCGGCGCGTGTGGGAGCCCGCGGCGCGGGGTACAACCACTGGGTGGCAACCGAGGTCCCGCCCGAGATGACCAACGGCAAGGCGCACCACCGCACGTGGACGCGGGCCGGCGCGCTGGCGGCCCGCTCCGAGGAGCGGCGGGGGGGGCAGGAGTCCGTCGTGGAACTCACCGCGCCGGCGCGCCCCGAATCCCTGCAGCTGGCCCGGATGACGGCCGCCTACGTGGCGGCCCAGGCCGATCTGGTCTACGACGACGTCCAGGATCTGCGGCTGGCCATCGACGAGCTGTGCATGTCCCTCCTGGGTGGGCTCGGTCCGCGTGACGCGGGCCGCCTCACCCTCAGGTTCTGCTGGGACGATCGGGCCGTGGAGGTGCACTGCACCGTCGAGGCGGATCGGGACCGCAGCGACGGCGCCGGCGCGTGGCACGACGGCGCCGGGCCGGCCACGGCCGAAGGGGGGGACGGGACGGGCCCCGTGGCCGCCACGGGCTCGGGTGCCTGGGCCCGCCAGATCCTCGAGGCCCTGGTCGACGACCACGCCGTCTCCTTCGCCCCCGGACGCTGCCTGGGATGGTTGCGCAAGCAGCGGGTGGGTGCGGCGAACCCATGAGTGATGACGTCCAGCGGCTGGCGCTGCGGGACGCGTTCGTCGAATTCTCACGAACGCGCGACACGAGCGTGCGGGAGCGGCTCATCGAGGCCCACCTGGGCCTGGCCAACCATCTGGCCCGGCGCTTCACCGGGCGGGGCGAGCCGTTCGACGACCTGCTCCAGGTGGCCTCCCTGGCCCTGGTGAAGGCCGTCGACCGCTTCGACCCCGAGCGGGGGGTGGAGTTCTCCACCTTCGCCACCCGGACCATCCTGGGGGAGCTCAAGCGCCACTTCCGCGACAAGGGCTGGTTCGTGCGGGCCCCCCGACGGGTCCAGGAGCTCTACCTCCAGGTCGGCCACGAGGTGGGTGCCCTCACCCAGGAGCTGGGCCGGCCCCCCACCATCGCCGAGATCGCCGCCGCCGCCGGCGTGGGCGAGGACGACGTCATCGAGGCCCTGGAGGCGGGCCAGGCCTACCGGTCGGGGTCCCTCGACGCCGTGGGGCCGGAGGGCGACGCCCTGGCCGACCGCCTGGGCTCGGAGGATGCCGCCCTGGGCGGGGCCGAGGACCGGGTCTTTCTGTCCCCCGCCCTCGACCTCCTCCCGGCCCGCGAGCGCACCATCGTCCGCCTGCGGTTCGTGGAGGGCCTCACCCAGTCCGAGATCGCCAAGCACATCGGCATCAGCCAGATGCACGTGTCGAGGCTGCTCAACCGCAGCCTGGACGTGCTGCGTCGCGCCATCGCCGAGACCGTCCCCGGGGCCGAAGCGGGGACCGAGCCCACCTGAGCAGGGAGGACGCCATGGGAGAGCCCGAGACCGACGTGTCGGCGGCCACGCGCCGCCAGGAGGAGCGCGACGCCGACGCCGCCCATGGCGCCGACCGCCCTCCCACGCCCGAGGAGGAGGCCGAGGCGGGCCAGCGCCGGGCCGATCCCGACGTGGTCCGCCACGAGCGGGAGATGACCAGGCTCGGGGCCGAGGTCGAGGGCGAGGGCCACATCCCCTGAGCCCCGACGGGCGCCGGCCCCCGGGGGGGCGCCCGCCCGCCCCCTACGATGGCGCCGTGGCGCGCGTGGACTACAGCGGGCGCATGGCCGAGGTCTACGACGCCGGTCGCCACCTCTCGGACGGGACCCTGTCGCTGTGGACCGAGGCGGCGGCGCGCCACCTCGGTCCGGGGCCGGTGCTCGATCTCGGGTCGGGGACGGGCCGGTTCTCGGCCGCCCTGTCGTCGCGCCTGGGCGTCCCCGTGGTGGCGGTCGAACCGGCGGCGGGCATGCGGGTGCGGGCGGCGGCGTCGGCACCGGCCGGGGTGTGGGTGGTGGGCGGCCGGGCCGAGGCGCTCCCCCTCGGGCCGGCCCGCTTCGGCGGGGTGTGGGCCTCCCAGGTGCTGCACCACGTGGGCGACCTCGGGGCGAGCGCCCGGGAGCTGCGCCGGGTCCTGGCGCCGGGGGGGACGGTGCTGGTGCGGGGGATGCTCGGTGACCTCGGCGCCACCTGGCCCCTGGCCCCCTACTTCCCCGGCGCCGTGACCCTCGTCCACCGCCGCTATCCCCGCCTCGAGGCCCTGGTGGCGGCGCTGGCCGAGGCCGGGCTGGTGCTGCGGGCCCACGAGCGCATCCGGCAGGTGACGGCGCCCGATCCCGGGGCCCTGGCGGCGCGCACCGCCCTGCGGGCCGACAGCGCCCTGGCCCAGCTCCCCGACGACGAGTTCCACGCCGGCCTGGCCGTCCTGCGCCGCGACGTCGAGCGGGGCAGGCTGACCGGGCCCGTGACCGAGGTGCTCGACCTGGCCGTCTTCGCCCCGTAGGGCCCGGGGGACTACCCCAGGTCGTCGAGGGCCCGCCCCACGACGTCGATGAGGACGGCGGGGGCCACCGGCTTCTGCATGGCGTGGGCCACGATGCCCGGGAAGCGGGCCAGGACCTCGTCCCTGTTGTTGAGGGCGAAGGCCGACACCACGATCACCACGGGTGGGGCCAGATCGGGACGGGCCTGGAGCTGCTCCAGCAGCCACAGCCCGTCGCGCGGAACCATCATGAGGTCGAGGACGAGCACCCGGGCCCCGGTTCGGGTGAGCAGGTCCATGGCGGCCTGCCCGTCGCCGGCGGCCAGCACCTCGAAGTCGGCGCTCTCCAGGACGGCCGTCATCGACGTGCGGACGCTCTCGTCGTCGTCCACCACGACCACGTCGACTTCAGCCCGGGCCACACCCGGGAGTCCGAGCTCGGTACCCGCCATCTCCATGAACGACCTCGTCGGCTCGCCCACCTGCCCGTCGCCGGCACGCGCGATCGTCGTGGACGTGGGCGCCCCGCCAATTGGCCAGGGTAGCGCGCTGGCCGGCTCGAGGACGGGCATCGGCGCCACGATCAGGCCCCGGCCGGCCCCGCCGCCCCGACGGCGGCGGCCTCGGGCGTGGCCGCCCCCCGGACGGCCGTTGCGGGCGCCTCGGCCAGCGCCAGCGCCAGGCGGGCGGGGTCGACGACCCCGCCCTCGGCCCAGGTGTAGCGGCCCTCGAGGACCCGCCGGGCGGCGGCGGCGTCCTCGGCGTCGTCGTTGTCCCACAGGGCCCCGAAGAGCTGCTCCACCCGGCGCCGGGCCCCCCGGCAGAACACGTCGGCCAGCTGGCGGGCCCCCGGGCCGTCCGCCCCGGCATCGCCCAGGAGCATCTCGGCCCGGACACAGGCGGCGCTCATGGCGTAGAGCTCGGCGCCGATGTCCACGATGCGGCCCAGGAAGACCTGCTTGCGCTCGAGCTTCCCCTGCCAGCGGGCCATGGCGTAGAAGGTGGAGCGGGCCAGCTTGCGGCTGGAGCGCTCGGCGAAGCGCAGGTGGGGGGCGAGCACGGGGTCGACGTCGTCGTAGGCACCCGGGGTCGTGCCCGGGCCGGTGGCCAGCTGCGGCAGCCACCGGGCGTAGAAGCGGGCCGCGCCCGCCGCCGCCCGGGCCTTGTCGGGCAGGGTGACGTCGGGCTCGATGAGGGCGCCGGCCACCGACAGGTGCTGGTCCACGGCCTCGCGGGCGATGAGGAGCCGCATGATCTCCGACGACCCCTCGAAGATGCGGGCGATGCGGAGGTCGCGCAGGATCTGCTCGGCCGGGATGGGCGCCTCCCCCCGGGCCAGGAGCGAGGCCGCCGTCTCGTAGCCGCGTCCGCCCCGGATCTGCACCATGTCGTCGGCCACCAGCCAGGCCATCTCCGAGCAGTAGAGCTTGGCGATGGCGGCCTCGATGCGGATGTCGTTGCGCTCCTCGTCGGCGAGGGAGCTCGACAGCTCGACCACGGCCTCCATGGCGAAGGTGAGCCCGGCCATGGCGGCGATCTTGTTGGCCACGGCTTCGTGCTGCCCGATGGGCACCCCCCACTGCACCCGCTCGTTGGCCCACTCCCGGGCGATCTTGAGCGACAGCTTGGCCGACGCGGCGCAGATGGCGGGGAGCGAGAGCCGGCCCGTGTTCAAGGTGGAGAGCGCCACCCGCAGCCCCCGGCCCTCGCCGGCGATGACGTTCTCGGCCGGCACCCGCACGTCCTCGAAGCGGGTGACGCCGTTCTCGATACCGCGCAGGCCCATGAACTCGTTGCGGTGCAGCACGGTGATCCCGGGACTGTGGGCCTCCACCACGAAGGCCGTGATCCCGCCCCGGTGACCCTCGGAGGGCGGCACCACCGCCATCACCACCAGCAGGTCGGCGATGACGCCGTTGGTGGTCCACAGCTTGGTGCCGTTCAGGACGTAGGCCGTGCCGTCGTCGGTGGGGACGGCGGTGGTGCTCATCCGGGCCGGGTCGCTCCCCACGTCGGGCTCGGTGAGGAGGAAGGCGCTGATCCGGTCGCGGGCCAGGCCGGGCAGGTAGCGCCGCTTCTGCTCGTCCGTGCCGAAGAGCTTGAGGGGCTGGGGCACGCCGATGGACTGATGGGCGCTCAGTAGGGTGCTCAGGGCCGAGTGGGCCGACGCCGCCAGGACGAGAGCCCGGTTGTAGTAGAGGTTCGACAGGCCCAGCCCGCCGTAGTCCTCGTCGATCTTCATCCCGAGCGCACCGAGGTCGCACAGGCCCGTGACCACGTGCTCGGGGATGCGGCCCTCGCGCTCGATGCGCAGGGGGTCGACCTCGTGGCGCAGGAAGGCCTCGAGGCGGGCCAGGAAGGCCTCGCCCCTGCGGCGCTCCTCCTCCGAGGGGCGGGGATGGGGCCGGATGAGGTCGAGGCGGAAGCGTCCCAGGAACAGCTCCTTGCCGAAGCTGGGACGGGTCCACTCCTGCTCCCGGGCCGCCTCGGCGACCTGGCGGGCCTCCCGTTCGCTGGCCGAGCTCATGGCGCCACCTCCCTGCTCACCCCGGCCGGACGGGCCCGGGGCCGCCATCATCGCGCCCCGGGGCGCCCCCGGCCCGGGGCGGGGCCGGGTCCGGCCCCGGG
>DATJOV010000072.1:0-13622 GCA_035506735.1 Acidimicrobiales bacterium
AGGTGGCGTTCCAGGGCGTGTAGTGCCGAGCCCGGTTGGCGACCACGGCGGCGGGGTCGATGCCCGCCTCGGAGGCGGCGACGGCCACGACCGTGTCGCCGCGGGGTGCGGTGGCAGGCGACAGGACGCCGAAGCGGTAACTGAACTGGTCGGGCTCGAGGAGCCAATAGCCATGACCGTCGGGCGTGGGGGCCATGGCGGCCACCCGGGTGGCCGGGCCCGAGCCCGCCGCGGAGCCCAGCCAGGGGGCCTCGCCGAAGGCGAACACACCGCCGTCGGCGGCCACCAGCCAGTACCCCCCGCCGCCGGGCATGGCTGCCATGCCCACCATCGGCGCACTGAGCGGGCGCTCCCCCATCGACCCGTACCAGCGGGCGTCGCCGAAGGCGAACACACCGCCGTCGGCGGCCACCAGCCAGTACCCGCCACCGTCGGGCGTGGCCGCCATGCCCACCACGTGCGACACCAACGGCAGGGCGCCGGTGGACCCGTACCAGCGGGAGTCACCGAAGGCGAACACGCCGCCGTCGGCGGCGACCAGCCAGTACCCGCCACCGTCCGGGGCGGCCGCCATGCCCACGATGGGTTGGGCCAGCACCGTCCCGACGGGCAACGAACCCAGCACAGGGGCGTCCCCGAAGGCGAGCACCTGGCCGTCGGCGCACGCCAACCAGTAGCCCAGGCCGTCCGATGTGGCCGCCATGGCCACCACCGGCGCCACCACATCGGCCGCCGATCCTTCGTCGGTGGCGTCCCCCAGGGCGTCGACGGTGCCGTCGGCCGTCGCCAGCCAGTAGCCGCGCCCGCTCGGCGTGGCCACGATGCTCGTCACCACGGACGGGAGCGGGCCCATGGGAATGCCGTGGGAGGCGGCGTCACCGAAGGCCACAACCGGCGCGGGCGCTGTGACGGCAGTGACGCCACGGGCGGCTGTCGTGGGCACGATCGCGCCCATCGCCGCCGTCACTGCGCTGACGCCGACCGCAAGCACCCTGTGGCGGAGCCGGTGCGGGCCGGGGAGGACCACGACGGCGTGGCGCGGGGAGCCCAAGGCACCGGGCCTCCGGGAACGCCGCACGCGCCTTCGTCGCACCTGTCCTCACCTCCGTCGTGCCCAACAGAGGTCGCATGGCGCGGGCGAGGCGTCTGGCGATCGACCGCTCGGACGACCTCGTGGGAGCACGAGTCGCTCGCTCTATGGCGTCGACGCTGCCACGGGCCGGTCCACAGGGCCCTTCGGCCCCTCGGAACCGGGGCGAAGGCACCGACCTCCCAGCTGTCGACGCCCGCGAGCGGGGAATGTGCCCTTCGGCCCCTGTTCTTCTGCACCGGGAGGGACGACACCGACCGTGAGCCCCACTTCGAGGAGGCGCGTGTGACACCGGACCGCATCTCGACACCCGCGCGGCGACGCCGGAGCAGGCCCCCTGAGACAGTGGGCGAGAACCCGGTCCGCGCCGTGCCGGTCCACGGCTCCGTAGCCAAGCCCTGCGCCGGCGAGCTCGACGACAGGCTCGACGAGCCCATGGCCGCCGCCGGAGGCCGCGCCCTGGTGGCGCTGGACGGGACCGTGATCGCCGCCGACGCCGACTTCGCCGGCTTTCTGGGCCACCGGTCCGAGTCGCTCGTGACCCACCCTCTGGAGGACCTGGTCGAGCCCGAGGACCGGCCCGTGGCACGGGCCCTGTTCCACCGGGCCGTGGACGACGGCCGCGACGGCTACCGCCTGCGCCAGCGCTGCCGCACCGCGGGCGGAGCCCGTCGCTGGGCCGCGCTGGCCGTCGACATCGTGCGGGACCGCCAGGGCGAGCCCTGTTACTGCGTGGCCCGTGTCTCGCCTCTTCCCCGGGCCGAGCGGACGGGGCGGACGGGAGCCGGAGACGGCGACCGGCGCCTGCACGCCCTCACCCGCAATTCCGAGGACCTGATCGCCCTCATCGACGAGCAGACCCGCATCCGGTACTCCAACCCGGCCGCCACCGAGCTGCTGGGTGGGCCGCCGGCGGCTCCAGGGGCCAGGATCTTCGACCACGTGCACCCCGACGACCAGCCCCTGCTGGACGCCGCCCTGGCCCGCCTGCGCACCCAGCCCGGACCGGAGTCGGTGCAGCAGATCCGGGTGGTGAACGCCGAGGGCGAGTCCCGGGTCATCCGGGTGGTGGCCTCGAGTGCCCTGGACGACCCGGCCGTGGACGGCATCGTGGTCAACGCCCGGGACATCACCGAGCTCCACCAGTACCTGACCAGGATCGAGGCCAGCCTGGAGGCGGCCACCCAGTCGCTGGCCATGGCGGTGGAGTTCCGCGACCCCTACACCGCCGGGCACCAGCGCCGCGTGGCCACCTTGAGTGCGGCCATCGCCACCGAGATGGGCCTCGACGCCTCGACGGTCCGTGGCATCGGGGTGGCGGCGGGCATCCACGACGTCGGCAAGATCGCCGTGCCGGCCGAGCTGCTCAACCGCCCGGGGACGCTGAGCGAGACCGAGCACCAGCTGGTGCGTGAGCACGTCCTGAAGGGCTTCCAGATCATCGAGGCCGTGCCCTTCCCGTGGCCGGTGGCCGACATGGTCCTCCAGCACCACGAGCGCCTGGACGGCTCGGGCTACCCCTTCGGGCTCTCCGATCCCGACATCCTCCTGGGCAGCCGGGTCCTGGCCGTGGCCGACACGGTGGAGGCCATGGCCTCACACCGCCCCTACCGGGCGGCCAAGGGGCTGGCGCGGGGCCTCGAGCACATCGAGGCCCAGAGTGGGGTCCTGTTCGACCCGGAGGTGGTGGCGGCCTGCCTGCGGCTGTTCCGGCGGGGCAAGTTCAACGTGCGCACGTGGGACGTCGCCACCGAGCAGGCCCAGGAGATGTTCAAGCCGACGACGTGACCCGCACCGTCCCGAGGAACGGGCCCTCGCCACCGTGTGGGGCAGGGGACCCTGCGGTTCGTCCTCGGGCTCCACGACGGCGGCCCGAGGACCCCGCCCCCGGCTGTCAGCGGTCCTGGAACTCCCACCACTGCAGCTCGCACAGCATCGGGAGGATGTAGCCCACGTAGACGGAGTGGATCTTGATGGGTCCCTGGTCGTCGACCTTGAGGTCGATCAGGTCCACCCGGGGGTCGCGTTGGCGGAACGCCACGGCACGGTCCCGTACACCCACCAGCTCGTCGAGCGCCCCCACGGCGAAGCCGAAGTGGTCCATGCGGGGGCAGCGCATGGGGTCCTCCTCGGCGATGAGGAAGATGAACTGGTCCCAGTGCACGCAGGACAGGATGAGGCGCTTGTGGTCCACGGTCATCGTGGGCATCTCGTCGAAGCCGAGCACCTCCCCCCAGAAGCGGCAGATGTCGGTGCGGTTGGTCTCGTCCAGGAGCTCGGCCGGGACGCTCAGGGCCACGTGGTTGAACCGGGGATTCCCCGAGGGGTAGTAGGGATGGGTCATCACGCCTTCCTTCCGGCTCCGGCCGACCCGGCGCCCGCCGCGCCCGGGACGATCATGACCTTGCCGGCGATGGCGCCCGTGGCCAGCTTGGCCATGGCCTCGCCCAGTCCCTCGAGCCCCACGTCCTCGGCGTCGATGAGGACGTCGGTGGGCAGGCGTCCCGACCCCAGCAGCTCCAGGGCCCGGTCGAAGCCGTCGGCGTCGTAGATGAAGGAGCCGGTGACGGTGAGCTCGTTCAGGATCATGCGGTTGGGGTCGAAGGCGGGCGCCTCCATGCCCGCCCCCACCAGGACGAGCTGGCCTCCCCGGCGCAGCTGGTGGAAGCCGGCCTCCATGGCGGCGCGTTTGCCCGAGCACTCGAACACGAGGTCGACGGCCCGGGGCGACTGGCGCTCGGGCTCCCACGGCGGGTAGGTCTCGAGCTCGTCGGGGGCGATGACCTCGGACGCCCCCAGGTCGGCGGCCAGCTTCCGGCGGCGCTCGCCGGGCTCCACCACCACGACCGGGCCGATGTCCTTGGCCACCAGGGCGGCGATGGTGAGGGCCCCGATGGGGCCGGCACCGAACACCATGGCCGTGTCGCCGGGGGCGGCCCCGGCCCGGGTGATGCCGTGGAGCGCCACGGCCAGGGGCTCGGCCAGGGCCGCCACCCGCAGCGTCATGCCCTCGGGGACGGGGACGAGCCCGCCGGCGTCGGTGACGACGTAGCCGGCGAAGGCCCCGCCCGTGTCGTGGTCGACGGCCGCCGAGCGCCGGCCGCACTGCGAGGGCTTGCCCTCCCGGCACCGGCGGCACTCGCCGCACCGGGGGGAGGGACCCCCCACCACCAGATCGCCCGGGGCCCAGCGCTCCACGCCGTCGCCCACGGCCGCCACCACGCCGCTGTACTCGTGGCCCCCCACCCCGCCGGGCTTGCCCCAGCCCTCGATCATGATGTGGAGGTCCGAGCCGCACACCCCGCAGTAGGCCACCTCGACCAGGACCTGGCCCGGTCCGGGCCGGGGCACGGGGCGCTCCTCCACCCCCACGTCCCCCGGGCCGCGGTGGATGGCGGACCGCATCACCTCCGGTACCTCGATCACGCCCGACCCCCCTCGGTCAACGTCCCGTCCCTCACGGCTCCCCCAGTGGTCCCCGCCGGGGGCGGGCCCCGGCCCCACGCCCGGCCCCGCGATCATGCCGGAACGGCGCCGGGCCCGCCCAAACGGCGACGGGCTCACCCCGCCGGGGTGGCCCCGACGGGGTCCTGGGCGCGGGCCCGGGCGGCCCGCAGGGCGGCCCCGGCCTCGCGCCGGCGGGAGTAGAAGTCCTTGCGGCGCACCATGACGGCGAAGGCCGCACCCACGAGGACGGTGACGCCCCCCACCCCGAAGAGCTCGTTCATGCTCAGGGCGAAGGCCTGGCGCGCCGCGTGGACCACGGTGGGGGAGCCCCCCGACGCCGCCCGGGCGGCCCGGATCCCGCCCGCCGCCACCACCCGGGCCAGGCCGGTGGCATGGGGACCCACGGTGGGGTGGAGCCCGGTAGCCAGCCGGTGCTGGAACACCGCCCCGATGGCCGCCACCCCGGTGGCCACCCCGCCGATGCGGAAGGTGTTGCTGATCCCCGAGGCCATGCCGGCCCGCTGGGGGGCCACCACGCCCAGGGCGATCTTGGCGATGGCGGGGTTGGCCAACCCCACCCCCGCCCCGCACACGAGGAGCCCGGGCAGGAGGGCCCGCCACGTCGAGGTGGCGGTCACGCCCCGGAAGAGCCACAGCCCGCCGGCGCACACCACCATGCCCAGGGTGAGGGCCAGCCCGGCCGGGACGCGCTCGGTGAGGGGGTGGGAGACCAGGGGCACCACGAAGGACAGGACGGTGAGGGGGAGCAGGCGCAGGCCGCCCTGCAGGGGCGAGAGGCCCAGGTCGTTCTGGAGGTAGAGGGTGAGGTAGGTGAGCATGGCGAACATCCCGGCGCCGATGCAGAACGTGGCCACCGACACGCCGGTGAAGGCCGGCTTGCGGAACAGGGCCAGGTCGAACATGGGTCTGGCCTGGCGCAGCTCCACCGCCACGAAGGCCAGGAGGAGCACGGCCGCCCCGGCCAGGCACAGCACGATGGTGCGGCTCGACCAGCCGTCGTCGTTGCCCCGGGTGAGCCCGAGCACGAGGAGGAAGAGCCCGCCCGACAGGCTGCACAACCCGCCCCAGTCGAGGGAGCGGCTGGCGGGGTCGGCCCGGTTGACCATGCGCAGCGAGATGGCCAGGGTGAGGACCCCCACCGGGACGTTCACGTAGAAGATCCACTGCCACCCCAGGGCGGTGGTGAGGGCCCCGCCCACGAGTGGGCCGATGGCCACCGCCCCCCCCACGGTGGCCCCCCACACGGCGATGGCGGTAGCCCGCTGCGAGCCCTCGAAGTCCTGGGCGATGAGGGCCAGGGCGGTGGCGAACATGGCCGCCCCTCCCACCCCCTGGACGGCCCGCCCGGCGATGAGCTCGGTCGGGGTCCGGGCCAGCCCGCACCCCAGGGAGGCCAGGGTGAAGACCGTGACCCCGGCCACGAAGATGCGCTTGCGGCCGAATCGGTCGGCCAGGGTGCCCTGGGTGAGGATGAGGGCGGCCAGGGACAGGGCGTAGGCGGAGACCACCCACTGCAGGTCGTTGAAGGTGGCGTGCAGGGAGCGCTGCATGGTGGGCAGCGCCACCTGGACGATGGTGATGTCCACCAGGAGCATGAACGTGGCGCCGCACACGGCGATGAGCGTCCACCACTGCGGCGCCAACCCTCCGGCCCGGGCCTCCCCGGACGGCTGCGACGACCTTCGCCTCCTGGCCACCTGTGTTCCTCCCGCCTGGCGGTGCCCCCCGACGGCGTCTGGACTGCACGGCCCACGGCGACCGGACCTCGACAGCGGCGTGAACGGAAAGTCTCCTGCCTCACTCCGCCCGTGTCCAGGACCGTACCCGGGGGCCCCCGGCCCCCACGCCTCCCGGGCCCGGCCGGGGGCGGGCACCGGCGTGGCCTTGGGTAGCGTGGGCACCGGTGCGGTCGACGTGGACGTCGAGGAGGGCGATCCGGCTCCACGTCACGGCGGGGGTGGTCGTCCCGGGGTGCCTGGCACTGGGCTGGTGGCAGCTCCAGCGGGCCCTCGGGGGCAACGACCTCAGTTGGGCCTACACCTTCGAGTGGCCCCTCTTCGCCGGCTACGGGACCTACATGTGGTGGCGCCTGGTCCACGAGGACCCCGCCGTGCCCTCCTCGGGCACCCCGTCCCGGGGTGCCACCGCCGACGGTGCGGGGGGGGACGGCGTGGGGGCCCGGGCCGGGCCGGCCCCCGACCCGGCCGGGCCCGACCCGGCCGACGGGGGCGGGCCCGACGACGAGGAGCTGGCCGCCTACAACCGCTACCTCGCCGCCCTCCACGCCAGCGGCCGGCGCAAGCACTGGTGAGACCGGGCCCGCCCGCGCCGGGGCGGGGGGCAGGGCGCGTTTCGAGCGCGTAAAAATGCGCCCCTCCCTCTTGCGCCGACACAACCGGTCGACATCATTAGGAGCATGGGAACGACGAGGGGGGGCACGGGCGACGGTGCCGCTCGGGTCGAGTGGTGCCGGCGGCGGGACGCCGGCGGCGACGGGGAACCCACGTGAGCGCGAGGACGCCGCACCGGCCCCCGGTCGAGGTCCGCACCAGCCCCCGCCGGCGCAAGACGGCCAGCGGGTTCTGGCAGGAGGGGCGGGTCGTGGTGGTGGTGCCGGCCCGGCTCTCCAAGGCCGACCGGGTCGAGCTCGTGGAGGGGCTGGTCGAGCGGGTGCTGGCCCAGCGCCCCCACGTCACCGCCTCCGACCGGGACCTGGCCCGGCGGGCGGCGGCGCTGGCCGACACCTATCTCGACGGCGTGCGCCCCGCCTCGGTGCGCTGGGTGGGCAACCAGCAGCGGCGCTGGGGATCGTGCACGTCGCGGACGGGCGAGATCAGGATCTCCGACCGCCTCCGGGTGGTGCCGGGCTGGGTCCTCGACGCCGTGCTCGTCCACGAGCTGGCCCACCTCGTCGAGCCGTCCCACTCGCCCCGGTTCCGGCGCCTGGCGGCCCGCTACCCGAGGACGGCCGAGGCCGACACCTACCTGGCCGGCTTCACCCTGGGACTCGACACCCCGGTCTGAGGCGCCCGCCCGGGGCGCCGCTCAGGATCGGTGGTCGAGGACCGCCGCCGCCACCAGCTCCTCGAGGTACCGGGTGTCCCACCACGACACCTGAAGGGCCTTGGCCCGGCGGAAGAAGAGCTGGATGTCGAACTCGACGGTGAAGCCGATCCCCCCGAAGATCTGCTGGGCCATGGCCGTGACGTCGCGATAGGTCCGGCAGGCGAAGAGCTTGGCCATGGGGGCCAGGCGGGCCACGGGGCGTCCCGCCGCACTGGCCCACGCCGCCTCGTACACCAGCGTCGTCCCCCCGTCGACGGTGGTCACGGCGTCGGCCAGGTAGTGGGCCAGGGCCTGGAACGCCCCCAGGGGCTTGTCGAACTGGTGGCGGTCCTTGGCGTACTGCACCGTGATGTCGAGGGCCTGCTGGGCTCCCCCCATGGCCTGGGCCCCGAGGAGGATGCAGCCGTCGTGCATGACGGCGTCCCAGGTGCGCCAGCCCGACCCGGGGGCGCCCAAGCGCTCGCCCTCTCCCACGGCCACCCCGTCGAAGACGACCTCGTACTGGGCGTCGGAGGCCAGCGAGAGCTGCTGGCGCATCGAGACCCCCTCGGCCCGGGCGTCGACCAGGTAGAGGTCGACGTCCTCGGGGCCGTCCCCGGTGCGCACCGGGACCACCAGGGCGGCGGCCGAGGAGGCGAAGGGGACGTGGCGCTTGGTCCCGCTGATGCGCCGCTGCGGCCCGGCCCCCTCGGCGCGCACCTGCACCCCGGTGGGGCCGCAGCTGTTGCCGGGCTCGAGCCAGGCCGGGGCCAGGATGACGTCGCCGCTCGCCACCGACGACAGCCACTGGGCCTGCTGCTCGGGGGAGCCGGCCCGGGCCAGGGCCCCCCCGCACACCACGGCGCTCGGGAAGTGGGGGG
The DNA here is from genome assembly GCA_035506735.1 of Acidimicrobiales bacterium. Taxonomy (GTDB): domain Bacteria; phylum Actinomycetota; class Acidimicrobiia; order Acidimicrobiales; family UBA8190; genus DATJOV01. The sequence goes on from DATJOV010000072.1 coordinate 8,485, forward strand.
TGGGGGCGAGCGCCCGGCCCAGCTCCTCGTACAGGACCACGCCCTCGAGGGCGGTCATCCCCGACCCGCCGTGGGCCTCGGGCAGGAGGAGGCCGATGAGATCGAGCTCGGCCAGCTGCTCCCACAGCTCGGTGGGGTACCCCACCGGGTCGTCCTCCAGCTGGCGCACCACCGACAGGGGGCTGAAGGTGCTGCACACCTTCCGCACCGTGTCACGGAGCAGCTCCTGCTCGGGACTGAAGGCCAGGTCGAGCACGTCAGGCTCCTCTCGGGGTCGGCGCCGCCGTCGGCGGGCCCGGGGTCGGTGGCACGTCAGGGCCTCCACCGCTCGCCGCGGCGGTCCCAGGGGTTGTCGTCGTCGTCCACGGGGACGGCCACCCGGGCACTGGCCGTGCTCTTGGTGTCGCCGTCCACGGACAGGGTGAGGTCGAGGCCGATCCACCCGCACCCGGTGTCGTCCACCGACACCTCCGAGACGGCCCCGTCGAGGGCCATGACGTCGCCCGGGAACACCGAGTCGCGCATGCGGAAGGTCACCCGGCCCAGGCGCCCCAGGGGCCCGGTCCAATCGGTGATGTAGCGCTCGAACCACGCCGCCTGGTTGGGGGTGTTGAGGAAGATGTCGCGGGTCCCGTTGCGCTCGACGGCGAAGTCCTTGTCGTGGTGCATCGGACGCCAGTCCCGGGTGGCCAGGGCCCCGAGGACCACGGTGGAGGCGGTCACGGCGTGGCGCAGGGTGGGGAGCCGGTCGCCCTCGACGACGTCACGGTGGAGGAGGACGGGCCGGGGGTTCACGACTCCCTCCCCGGGGGCGCCGGTGCGGCGCCACCGTGGGGGCCGGGGCGCCGGTAGCCGAACCCGGTGTAGCTCTCCACCCCCACCCGCTCGCCGCGTTGGTTGGCGTAGTCGACCTCGATGACCCAGAAGCGCCCCGTGCCGAGCTTGGTGGTCTTGGGGTCGCTCACCGAGCGCAGGATCTGGCGGGTGCGCAGCACGTCCCCGGGCCGGACCGGGTCGTAGAAGGTCATGGTGTTGTCGGTCATGACCGCCTCGGGCAGTCCCAGGCGCTCCTTGAGGTCGAAGTGGATCTGGAGCGGCAGGCGCTCCCGGTCGCGTCCCGGGGCCCAGTGATGGGGCCGGAACCACACCGAGAGCATGGTGGGCGGGGCGATGGGCCCACCGGTGATGGCGTCCGCCGTGGCCTCGTCCCAGTACAGGGGGTTGCCGTTCTCCACCGCGGCGCACATGGACCACACGTAGCCCCGCTCGACGGGGAACTCCCCCTCCTCCTCGTACAGCGGCACCCCGATCATGGCCACCACGTCGGCGGGCAGGGTCCCCGTGCCCGGCTCGGGGGGGGCGGGGGGCGGCGGGGGGCTCACGCCACCACCCGGCGCGAGCGCAGGTCGGCCACGGCGCGCGCCGACAGGCCCGCCGCCGCCAGCAGGGTGTCGGTGTCGGTGACCGTCTCGTCGGGGACCGTCACCGGCTCGGCCAGCGGGGCCGTGCCGGCCAGGACCGCCCCGACCTGGCGGAAGGGGCCCCGCACGGGGTGCTCGGCGCTCACCACGGCCCGGCGCCAGGCGAACTGGGGGTCGTCGCCCAGCTCGGCCACCTCCTGCACCGGGGCCACGCAGGTGTCGGCCCCGGCCAGGGCCTCGACCCAGTGATCGCGCCCGGCCGTGGCGAAGGCGGCGGCCAGCGCGCCCCGGATGTCGTCCTGGGCGTCGTCGTCGTACTGGCGCTCGATCCAGGCCTCGCACCCCAGGGCGGTGCACAGGTTGGCGAAGAACTTGGCCTCGATGGCCGCCACCGCCAGGAAGCGGCCGTCGCCGGCCCGGTAGGTGTCGTAGCAGGCGTAGCGGCCCGTGAGCACGTCGTGCCCGGGACCGGGACGGGACCCGGTGGCCAGGGCCTCGTCGGCCGCCAGGGACATGAGCCACAGCACCCCGTCGGCCACCGACACGTCCAGGCGGGTGCCCTCGCCGGTCCTGGCCCGGGCCACCAGGGCGGCGCACACGGCCAGGGCGGCGTGCATCCCCCCGGCGGCGCCGTCGGCGATGGTGGCCCCGGGGACGGGCGGTGCCCCGTCGGCCCGGGGGCCGCTGCTGGCCAGGAAGCCCCCCACGGCGAGGTAGTCGAGGTCGTGGCCGGCCCAGCCGGCGCGCGGCCCGTCCTGGCCGTAGCCGCTCGTCGAGCAGTAGACGATGGCGGGGTTGGCGTCCCGCACCGCCTCGTAGCCGATGCCCAGGCGGTCGACCACCCCGGGGCGGAAGCTCTCCACCACCACGTCGGCCGTGGCCGCCAGGGCCAGGAAGGCGGTCCTCCCGTCGGGGTGGCGCACGTCGAGCTGGACGCGCCGCATGCCCCGGTGGGCGCTGTAGGCGAAGAAGGGCGGTGCCGTCTGGGCCGGGCCCCGCCCGGGGACGGGGCCGACCTTGACCACCGTCGCCCCGTAGTCGGCCAGCAGCCTGGTGCAGCGGGACGCCGGGCCCACGCTCGAGAGGTCGAGGACGGTCACCCCGGCCAGGGGCCCGGCCCCGCGTGGCGCCCCGGGCGGCGCCTCGGTCGGTGCCGGCATCAGAAGTTCTTGGGGAGCCCGAGGCGGCGTCGGGCGATGATGTTCTTCTGGACCTCGGAGGTGCCGCCCCCGATGGTGTCGATGACGGTGTAGCGGTACGTGGACTCGGCCCGGCCCTCCATGGGGGCCTCGGGCGTCTTGACCCGGAGCTGCGATCCCGGCCCGGCGATGTCCATGGAGGCGTCGGCCAGGCGCTTGGAGAGCTCGGTGGCGTAGAGCTTGTACTCCGAGGCGTGGGTGGTGGGGGCCGCACCCCCCTTCTGCGACTCGTTCACGAAGCGCAGGCCGAGCACCCTGGCCACCTCGGCCTGGGTGGCCAGCTGGGCGATGCGCTGGCGCACCACCGGGTCCCGGCGCAGGGGCTCCCCGTCGCGCTCGGTCGTGGCCACGTAGTCGCACAGGAGGTCCAGGCGCTGGCCGATGGGCGAGAAGGTGAACATGGTGAAGCGCTCGAGGTCGAGGGCCTCGGAGATGTACTGGAAACCGTGGTTGAGCTCGCCCACCACGTAGTCGTCGGACACCCACACGTCGTCGAGGTAGACCTCGTTGGTCCGCTCGTCGCCCATGGTCCAGATGGGCTTCACCGTGATCCCGGGCTGGTCCAGGGGGATCAGGAACAGGGTGATCCCGGCGTGCTTGGGGGCCTCGGGATCGGTCCGGGCCCCGACCCAGTACCACTCGGCGAAATGGGCCGAGGTGGTCCAGGTCTTCTGGCCGTTGAGACGCCAGCCGTCCCCGTCGCGGGTGGCCTTGAGCTGCATGGACGCCGCGTCGGAGCCGGCGTTGGGCTCCGAGTAGCCCACGGCGAACTCGACCTCGTTGCGCAGGATCTTGGGGAGGAACTCCCGCTTCAGCTTCTCGCTGCCGTGGCGGATGATGGTCTTGCCCACGATCCCCACGCCCTTGCCGATCTGGGGCCCGCCCCGCCGGGCCAGGGACTCGTTGAGCAGGTACTCGTAGATGCCTTCGCCCTCCCGGCCCCCGTACTCCTTGGGCCAGGTGATCCCCAGCCAGCCGCGGGTCCCCATCTCGGCCATGAAGGCCCGCCGCTCGGGGGTGTCGACGATCTGGGCCATGTTCTCCCGGGTGACGTCGAAGACCGCGGGGTCCTGGCGCTCGTCGAGGAAGCGCTCGACCTCCTCCACGAAGGCGAGCTGCTCGGGCGAGAACTCGAAGTCCATGCGTCGTCCCCTCCTGGGCTGTCCCGGCCCGGCGCCGGACCGCCCCCCGGCGTCCCGGCCGGTGGTCCCCGGCCCGCCGGTTCTGACTGATCGTCAGATCGTAAACCGCGCCCCGGGACCTGCGCCACGGCCGGCCCCGTCGCCGAGGCAGCGGCCCGCCCCGCAGGGCCTCCGGGGACCGAACCCCGGGGCCTTCGGCCCTGTCACCGCCCCGGCGGGGGGAGGACGCTGTGGGCGGGCGCCTCGCACATGCCCCCCATTGCCAGGCGTCCGGCGGGGTGCGGGCTCGGCTCGCACCCCGCCTCTCGTCCTGGCGGTGACCGACTCGCCCGCGCCAGGCCGGAGGGCGGGCGCCGGCCCGGCAGGGTCCCGGTACGGTGCGGGCGTGGGCTTCCTCGACGACCGGGCCGCCCTGGCCGGCAAGGTGGCCGTGGTCCTGGGAGGCGGCGGGGGGCTGGGGCGGGCCAGCTCCCTCGACCTGGCCCGGGCCGGGGTGCACCTGGCCCTGGCCGACACCGACGGCGCCGCCCTGGAGCGCACCGCCGGGGAGGCCCGAGGCGCCGGCGTGGAGGTGCACAGCGCCGTGGCCGACGTGCGCAGCCCCGAGGCCCTGGCCGAGTTCTTCGACGCCACGGCCGAGCGCTTCGACCGCCTCGACGTGCTCGTCAACGTGGTGGGGGGCACCTTCCGGGCCCCGCTGACCGAGGTGAGCGCCAAGGGCCGCGACGCTCTCGTCCGGACCAACTTCACCTGGGTGGTCGACGCCCTCCAGCGGGGGGCGGCGGCCATGGTGGCGGGGGGCCGGGGGGGGAGCGTGATCACCATCACCTCCATCGAGGGGCACCGGGCCGCGCCGGGCTACGCCGTCTACGCCGCCATGAAGGCCGCCCTGGCCCACCTGGCCCGCACCGCCGCGGTGGAGCTGGGGAAGGAGGGCATCCGGGTCAACTGCATCGCCCCCGACTTCATCCCCACGGCCGGGTTGGCGGGCGTGGCGGGGCGGGCCGGCTCGGCCGGCCAGCGGGCCGCCGCCGCCGGGGAGGCCACCGACCCCGGGGACTTCCTCACCATCCCCCTGCGCCGCAAGGGCGAGCTCACCGACGTGGGCAGCTGCGTCCTGTTCCTGGCCTCGGAGCTGTCCTCCTACATCACCGGGACCACCCTCCACCCCGACGGCGGGGCCCTGGCCATGTCGGGCTGGATGGACTGGCCCGACGACGGCTTCACCGCCCGCCCGCCGGCCTGGGTCCTCGACCGGCTCGAGGAGCCCGCACCGTGAGCGGCGCCGCCGAGGCCGCCCTCTTCGTGCCCGAGGGGGGCCGCTTCGTGCCCACCGAGTTCGCCCGGGGGCCGTGGACGCCCGACGCCCTGCACGG
>DATJOV010000073.1:0-5030 GCA_035506735.1 Acidimicrobiales bacterium
CAGTCGGCCGCGCCCGCCACCACGAGGACCTTGGTCGAGGGGGAGGCGGCGGCGATGCCCCGGATGAGCTCGATCCCGTCGACCTGGGAGAAGGACAGGTCGGTGACCACCACGTCGATGGCCAGCTCGGCGCACAGGGCCCCCACCCCCGGGTTGCCCTCCGAGGTGGCCACCACGGCGATGCGGTCGTCCTCTTCGAGGATCCCGGCCAGACCGGCCCGGAAGACGGCCTGGCCGTCCACCACGGCCACGCTGATGGGGACGGAGTGGTCGCGGGTCCAGCGCGGCCCGACGGGGTGGCCCTCGACGGACGGACGGCTCAGCGTGGGCGCCCCGGCACCGGTGCCCGGTGCCGGGAAGGCGCTCTGTGTTGCCATTGCTCCCCCCGGGGCTTCCTGCGGATGCGACCAGCGCAGCGTCCAGACCCGGCCGACCTGGGGTGCCGGGCCCGACGCCACCACCGAGAAGAGCGACGGCCCGCCGGACAGATACACCCGGCGTGGGACTCCGGCCTCACCGCAACGAGGACTGTCCCAGCTCTGACCCAAAGGCCGGCTCGGGGACGGGCGACCGCCACCACAGCTCCTCCTCCAGGAGGGGCCCCACCCGGGCGGGCGCCTCGCCCACGGTGCGGCGGACCCGGCGCTGGACCCAGTGCGAGCTGCCCGAGCTCACGGCGTAGGTGACGATGGTGGCCGCCGCCGCCCCGTCCACCCCCCACGTCAGGGAGAAGGCGGCCAGGCTGGCCAGGCTGGCCACCAGGCTGAGGAGCTGGATGCGGAACAGGGCCCGGGTGTGGCGGGTGGCCTTGAGCACCAGGATGGGCCCCAGGTTGAACGAGAGCACCACGTAGGCGATGGCCATGAGCACCGCCGCCAGCTCCAGGTGGGCGAAGGAGGCGCCGTAGATGGAGGACAGGAGGGTGCGGCCGAAGAGCACGATGGCGATGGCCCCGGCCAGGAAGCTGCAGAACCCGGCGAAGGTGACCCATCGGGCCACCGTGTTCAGTCCCTTCCACCCCCGCTCGGTGTAGCCCTTGGTGGCCTCGGGGAGGCCGATGCTGCCGCCGGCCATGATGAGGACCCCCGACGGCCCCACCACCAGGGTCTGGGCCGCCCGCAGGCCCCCCAGGCCCACGGGGCCCAGCACCGCTCCCACGATGAACACCGTGAGCTGGGTCCCCCCCGACACCGACAGGGACGTCCCGGCCAGCCACTTGCTCACCGACCAGTGGTCCCGGAGCATGGCCATCCCCCCCGACAGCGAGGGGAGGACCCGGTGCTGGCGCAGGCCGTACAGGGCGCCGGCCAGGCTGCCGAGGCCCCAGGAGCCGATGAGGACCACGATGGACCGGGTGTGGGTGAGCAGCACGGCGGCGAAGGCGGCCCCCTGGATCACGTTGAACACGGTGTCGTTGGCCAGGGCGCACTGGGGTCGCCGGGTCATGAAGCCGACCCAGCGCCAGTAGTCCTGGGCCAAGAGGACCGGGAGCCACGGGGCCATGGCCCCCACCCCCATCCCGAAGGCGCGCTGCCCGCAGGCCAGGAGGATGAGGGCCATGAGGGCGAAGAAGACCGCCCCGGCCAGGCCCAGGAGGAGCTCGGCCGCCAGGCCGTCCTTGATGCTCCTGCGCACCGCCTCGGTGGTGACGTCGCCCTCGACGTTGTACACGTCGCCCTCGATGGCCATGGGGTCGGTGACGAGGGACCGGTGCATGGCCGCCAGGACCTGCCAGCCGGCGTAGGCGAAGGAGAAGGCGCCCAGCCCGGCGGCCCCCGCCACCCGGGTCACGGCCACTCCCACGGCGAAGTTGGAGAGGGAGGAGAAGCTCTGGTCGACGAGGGTCAGGCCGGCCCGCTTCCGGGTGGAGCCGCCCCCGCCGCCGGTCGTCACGGTGCCGCCGGCCTCGGTGCCCCCGGCCCTACCCATCCACCGCACGGCGAGCTGCCCCCTCGGGACGCGCCACGAGCCGTGCCGGCGCCTGCACGAGACTCCGCGTCCTCACCCCCGCTAAGAGGGCCCCGGCGGGGCTGAGATACCGCCCCCCGTGCCCCGGCGCGGGGCACCGGCCTCAGCAGTGCCGGTACAGCACCAGGGCCTTGGCCATGGCCCCCCACTCGTAGGCGATCTCGTACGGCTGCTCGAGGAGCGGGACCGGGGCCGGGACCACCGTGACCCTGCCCGGGAAGCATCGCTCCAGGAGCATCCGGGCCCGGGTGGTCTGGGCCCGGCCCGGCACCATGAGGAGGCTGCGCCACCCGTGGCGGCGGGCGAGGCGGGCGGCGAACTCGACCTCCCCCACGGTGCGGCCGGGGGTGGCCTCGAAGCAGACCACCCGCACCCGGCGCACCACGGGGCAGGGCGTGGTGTGGGAATTGCCCTGGGAGAACAGCAGGACGGGGGCGAAGCCCCGCTCGGCCAGGGAGATGGCCAGGGCCTCACGGGCGGGCTCGTTCTCGCCGTTGAGGCTCAGGATGGCGTCGGCGTGGCGGGGCGGGTCCGAGGCGGGGAAGACGAAGAGGACCGCGCTGGCCGTGACGAAGCCCAGGAGCGCCACGACCAGCACGGCCAGCACGGGCCCACGCCGCCGCCGGCGGCGCAGTCCACGACCACGCTCCCCCGCGCCGGCCACCGGCCCCTGCCGCTCTTCGAGATCTCCAACGACAGCTCCTATGAGCCCGGAGGTGACGGCCCGATACACGGGCCCACCCCCCTGGGCCCAGCCTGAATTTCCCCCGAGATCCCCCTGGATGTATCCGGAGTCCGGGCCGGAGCCTCTTCGCCTCGATGGCTGCCGTCGGTGAGGGGGCGGGCCCGGTGCCCGGGGGGTCTCCGTCGCGTCCCGGGTCGGTCCCCGTGGTCGTGGCCACCATCCTGCGGGAGCGGGGATGCACCGGGGTCCACACCCACGTCCGGCAGTTCATGCGCTATCTGGACGCCCACGGCGTCCCCGCCCACCTGGTCACCCCGTCCTCGGCCGAACCGCTGGCCAGCGCGGCGGTCTCCGCCGTGCGCCTCCCCTTCGGCCACCTGAACGGATCCCTGAGCGTCCTGTGGTACCGCCACTGGCACGAGGTCTTCCTCCGACGGGCCCTCCGGCGGCACCTCGAGGGGCTCGGGGAGGCCGTGGTGTACGCCCAGGGTCCCCTCGAGGCCCGCGCCGCCCTGGCCACCCGGGCCGGCCCCCACCAGCGGGTGGTCATGGCCGTCCACTTCCACACCTCCCAGGCCGAGGAGTGGGCCGACAAGCGCTACATCACCCGGCGGGGGACCGTCTACCGCGACATCGCCATGCTCGAGCGCACGACCCTCCCCGCCGTCGACGGCCTCGTCTACGTCTCGGAGGCGGCCCGGGAGGCGCTGCTCCACTGGCTCCCCGAGGCCGGGGCCGTCCCCTCCGCCGTCATCCCCAACTTCGTGGACCCCCCGGTCGAGGTCCCGGCCCCGGGCCGGCTCGGCGACCTGGTCACGGTGGGGGGGCTGGAGAACTACAAGAACCACCGCTTCCTCCTCGACGTCCTGGGCGAGGCCGGGCGCCTGGGCCGGTCCCTCACCCTCGACATCTACGGCGAGGGGCCGTGCCGCCGGGAGCTCGAGCACCGGGCCCGCGCCCTGGGCATCGAGGCCCAGGTGCGCCTGCGCGGCTTCGTGGCCGACGCCCGCGCCCATCTGCCCGCCTACCGGGCCTACGTCCACGCCTCGCCCAAGGAGACCGGGCCCCTGGCCGTCATCGAGGCCATGGCGGCCGGCCTCCCCGTGGTGGCGGGGGAGTACGGGGGCGTCCCCGAGCTGGTCCGGGCCGGGGTGGAGGGACGGTTCTGGCCCCTCGAGGACCCGGCCAAGGCCGCCGCCGTGCTGCTGGAGCTGCTCGACTCCGAGGAGGCCTGCGCCGACGCCAGCCGGGCGGCGCGGGCCCGCTACGCCGGGCACTACCGGGCCGACATCCTGGCGCCGCGCCTGTGGTCCTTCCTCATGGGCGACGCCCCAGCCGTGGCACCGGCGCCGGCACCGGAGCCCGAGACCCGCCGCCCGGCCCCGGTGGGGGGCGCCACCCTCGTGCTCCCGCCCCTGGCGCCCTGATCCCGGCTGTGACGGGTGAGCCAGGAGTCAACCCCCGTTGTATCTCGGCGCCCCGTCCCGGGCTCGTAGAGAGGTCGCCCGGACGACGGGGTGGAAGGTGACTGGCGTCGAGGGATCCAGGATGGTCATGGCGTCCTCGGCCGGGAGCCGGCAGGCGGGACCGGTCATCCCGGCCCCGTCGTCGGTGCCCGTCCTGCGCATCGGCATCGTCAACAACATGCCGGACGCCGCCTTCCACGACACCAACCGCCAGCTGGTGGCCCTGTTGCGCCAGGCGGCCGGGGCGCTGCCCCTCGACATCGCCGGCTACCTCCTCCCCGACGTGCCCCGCCACCCGTCGACGGTGGCGACGGCGTCGCTCCCCACCCACCCCTTCGAGGCCTTGGCCGAGGCGCCCCCCCACGCCCTCATCGTCACCGGCCTGGCCCCGGGCTGCACCCAGATCAGCGCCGAGCCCTTCTGGCCCCAGCTCTCGGGCCTGGTGCGCTGGGCCGCCGACCACGTGCCCTCCACCCTCCTCTCGTGCCTGGCCGCCCACGCCGCCGCCGTGGCCCTCCACGGCATCGCCCGCGTCCGCCTCCCGGCCAAGGCCAGCGGGGTCTTCCCCCACGCCGTGCTCCGGGCCCATCCCCTGGCGCGCCACCTGGGTCCCACCGTGGCCTTCCCCCACTCCCGCTTCAACGGCGTCCCCGCCCCGGCCCTGGCGGCGCGGGGCTACGAGATCGTGGTGGGCTCGGGCGACGACTGGTCGGTGGCGTGCCGGCGCCGGCACGGACGGGAGCTCGTCCTGCTCCAGGGCCACCCCGAGTACGCCCCCTCCACCCTCCTGCGCGAGTACCGGCGCGACGTGGCCGAGCACCTGCGGGGGGACGGGGGCGGCTACCCCGGGCTCCCGGAGGGCTACCTCGACGCCGAAGGGGAGCGCTGCCTGGCCGAGTTGCGGGCCCGCC
>DATJOV010000074.1:0-13573 GCA_035506735.1 Acidimicrobiales bacterium
GGGTCCTGCCCCGCCAGTTCGCCGACTGGGAGGGACAGATCCAGTCCGCCGATGACGCCGAGGGGCCGTGGCAGGCGTGTCGCGTGGTCGACGTCTCCCCCGGAGGGGCCGGCCTCGAGCTCGGCCCGGCCGGCCCGCCCCTCGTGCCGGGCGAGGCCGTGGCCATCGAGATCCGGCTGTCGGCCGAGGTCCGCCACGTGAGCGCCGTCCCCGGCGGGGTGCGGGTCGGGGTGCAGTTCGTGGGGCTGACCGAGGTGGCCAGCCGCTACCTGGAGGCGATGTCCAAGCTCGAGACCGGGTGGTGACGGGTGGACCGGCCCGATGGCCCCGGCGCCGCCGTGGCGTCCGTGGCGTCCTGATCGCACTGCAAGAGAGAGGAGCGGCCATGCGTGGCTGTCGAGGAGCGATGGTGCTGCACGAGGAGGACGGCGCCCCGGTGGGGTGCATCTACGACATCAGGGGTCAGCGCTGCAAGCAGCGCTCGGACATCCACTTCCACAGCGCCGTGGCTCTGTGCTCGGAAGTGAGCCCGACGGGACGCTGCTCGCGCTGTGACGCCATGCGACAGGTCCGGCTCTCGAGGGGACCGCGCCCGGCGACGCCCGACCTGGCCGCAGTCCCGGGGGAATGGAGCAGGCAGTGGAGCAAGCACGCATCCTGAGCGTCACCGTCGCACCCGGGGACCGGGCCGCCGTGCTCGAGGTCGTGGACGCCACCGCGGCCGAGCTGGTCGGGTGCCCCGGGTTCGGGGGGCTCCTTTGCCTGGAGCACGGGGGCACCCGGCCCCGGATCACGGTGGTCTCGGTGTGGGACGCCACCACCATGGCCGCCACGGCGCCGGACCACGACGCCCTGCGCCGGCGGCTGGCGGCGGTCACCGATCTGGGCGCGACCACCGGGACCGAGGACGTCCTGCGCCTGGTGCCCGGGCGCGTCGACGGCGGGGAGCGGCTCCGGCGTCTGCTCGAGCCCCGGGGCCCGGCCGGTGCCGGGGCCCGGCTGTCAGAGCGACAGGCGCACCCCTGACGGACGGGGCGCGGCGGCCTGGTCGAGCGCCGGCCCCGCCGCCACCGCCGCCATCCTGAGCTCCACCCGCAGCCCCCCACCGGGCCGGGCCGAGGCCTCCACCGTGGCGTCGTGGGCCGAGGCGATGGCCCGGACGATGGAGAGGCCCAGGCCCAGGCCCCCGCCCTGGGCGGTGCGATCGGGACCGAGGCGCTGGAAGGGCTGGAAGAGGCGGTCGAGCTCGGCCGGCGCGATGACGGGCCCCGTGTTGGCGATCGACAGGACCGCCTCCCCGTGGCGCACCCCGGTCGAGACCTCGACCTCGCCCCCGGGGACGTTGTGGCGGACGGCGTTGTCGAGGAGGTTGGCCACCAGGCGTTCGATCAGGCGGGGATCGCCCATCACCGTGGCCGGCATCACGTCGGCGCGTACCGCCACGCCCGTCCCACCCGAGGCCGGCATGCCGAGCAGGGCGCCCTCGACCACCACCGAGAGGTCGACCGGCTCGCGGTGCTCCAGGCCGGCCTCCCCCCGGGCCAGGGTGAGGAGCGCCTCGATGAGGCGCTCCTGCTGCCCGCCCGACACCAGGATGCGCTCGTGGGCGGCCCGGAGGTCCTCGACGCTGGCCTCGGGATCGGCCAGGGCCACCTGGGCCAGGGTGTGCTGGCGGGCCAGCGGGGTGCGCAGCTCGTGCGAGGCGTTGGCCACGAAGCGCCGCTGGCCCTCGAAGGACGTCTCCAGGCGGGCCAGGAGATCGTTGATGGTCCGGCCCAGTTCGTGGAGCTCGTCGTCGGGGCCCTCGAGGGCCAGGCGGGCGTGGAGGTTGGTGGCCGAGATGTCCCGGGTGGTGGAGGTCATGGCCCGCAGGGGCCGCAGGGCCCGGCCCGCCATCACCCACCCGAGCCACATGGACAGCACCGCCATGAGGGCCAGGGCGATGGCGGAGAAGAGCCGGAGGTCGTCGAGCTGCCGGGTGCGCAGGGTGTCGATCCCCGATTGCAGGGTCCCGGCCAGGGACCGGGCCTGCCGGGGCGAGAGCTGGGTCGGGTTCTGCGAGGGCGGCCCGACCACACCGGCGAAGAGGGCCCCGGTGTGCACGCCGCCCGGCCCCGGCCCCGACCCCGACCCCGACCCGAGGCTCACCACCGAGCCGCTGATCCGCACCACGGCCCCACCCGAGGTCCTGGTCACCTTGACGCGGTAGGCGGCCGGCGCTTCGGCGTGGGTGACGAGCACGTTGGTGATGACCAGGAGGGCCGCCCCCGAGAGCAGGAAGAGCAGGCCGTAGAGGACGGTCAGGCGGAGCCGCACCGTGTGCCGGGGGAGGCGGGGCCGGCCGGCCAGGCGCAGGAGGCGAGGGTGGGGACGCACGGGTCGGGACCGAGACGGGCTCAGATCCGGTAGCCGGTCTTGGCCACCGTCTCGATGACGGGAGGCTCACCCAGCTTGGCCCGCAGGCGGCTCACGGTGACCTTCACGGCCGAGGTGAACGGATCGACGGCCTCGTCCCACACGCGCTCGAGCAGCTCCTCGCTCGACACGGCCCGGCCCTGGGCCACGAGGAGCAGCTCCAGGACCCCGAACTCCTTGTGGGCCAGGTCGAGGGGGCGTCCGGCCCGCCACGCCCGGCGCCGGCCCACGTCGAGGACGAGGTCGCCGTGGCGCAGGACGGGAGGGACGGCCGGCTGGGCCCGGCGGGCCAGCGCCCCGATGCGGGCCACCAGCACGGGGAAGTCGAAGGGCTTGGCCAGGTAGTCGTCGGCCCCGAGGCCGAGCCCCGCCACGAGGTCGTCGACGGTGGCGGCGGCGGTGAGCATGAGCACCCTGCCGCGCACGGCGTGAGCGGCCAGGGTGGCGCACACGTCGTCGCCGTGGAGGCCGGGGAGGTCGCGGTCGAGGACGATCACGTCGTAGTCGTGCAGCAGGGCCCGGTCCAGGGCGGAGGGGCCGTCGAGGGCCACGTCGACCGCCATGTGCTGGCGCTGGAGTCCGGTCGCCACAGCCCGGGCCATCTCCTCGTCGTCCTCCACCACCAGCACCCGCACCGTTGCCCCTCCCGTCGGGTGGCGACCGCACGCTCCAGCATGCCCGGTGGCGAGTTGCAAAAGGGTTGCGCCCCCTCCGCCGGCGGCGGGTCTCCGTGGCGTAACGACGCCGAAACCGTCCGTCTGCCATCAATGACCCGAGGTCAGGTCACGTCCGCCAGGAGATGCCATGACGCACGACACGCACGACGACCACGGTGCCACCAGGGCGTTCCGCCGCGGCCGGGTGGTGGGAGCGGTCGGGGCCGCCCTCCTGGCCGTGGCCGTGCTGGGGACGGCGTGCGGCACCGGAGGCGACGGTCCCGGTGTGGCCAGCGCCGGGGCCGCGGCCACCACGACCACGTCCGACCCCGCCACCGGCTCGAGCGGTGCCGGCTCGGGCCCGTCGCCCAAGGAGCAAGCCCAGCTGCTCAAGTTCTCCCAATGCATGCGGGCCCACGGGATCAATGACTTCCCCGATCCCTCCGGTGGCGGCATCGAGCTGCGGGGCGGCCCCGGCACCGACCTCGATCCCCAGAACCCAAAATTCCGGGCGGCCCAGGCGGCGTGCGCCAAGGACATGCCCGGCGCCGACCTGACCCCTGCCCAGAAGGCGACGGCCAACGCCAAGGCCCTCAAGTTCGCCCAGTGCATGCGGGCCCACGGCGAGCCCGACTTCCCCGACCCCGACGGCCAGGGGGTGATCCGGATCACCAACGGCAGCGGCGTGCTCGATCCCAACGCGCCCCAGTTCCAGCAGGCCCAGAAGGCCTGCCAGAGCCTGAGCGGCGGCTTCCAGATGCAGGTCACGGCGGGGGGACCGGGACCGGCCGGAGGGAGCGGCCCCGGCCCGGTGAGCCTCGGGAACTCGTGAGCACCGCCACCTCCGCCACCACTGTCGGCGCGGTGGTCGGGGGCGACCCGGCGCCCCGGCGCCCCGGGCACCGCCGGCACCGCCGTGCGCTCGTCCTCGGCCTGGTCGTGGTAGCGGCGGTGGGGACGGCCGTGGGCGTAGTCGACCCCTTCGGTCCCGGGCGACCCGGAGCCACGGGCGTGCAGGACAACGCGTACCCCACCTCGCTGGCCACGGTGACGCGCCGATCGCTGTCCTCGCAGACCGACGAGGACGGGACCCTCGGCTACGCCGGGAGCTACGCGGTGATCGGCCAGGGCCAGGGCACGGTCACCGCCTTCCCCGCCCCGGGCCAGGTCGTCACCGAGGGCCAGGCCCTGTTCTCGGCCGACGGCTCGCCCGTCCTCCTCCTCTACGGCGCCGTCCCCGCCTACCGCACCCTGTCGGCCGGGCTCGCCGGGGCCGACGTGGCCCAGCTCAACGCCGACCTGGTGGCCCTGGGCGACGCCACCCGGACCGAGCTCGACCCGGCCTCCACCACCTTCACCGCCGCCACCACGGCGGCGGTGAAGCGGCTCCAGGCCGGGGCGGGACTGTCCCAGACCGGCACGCTCACTCTGGGCCAGGCCGTGTTCCTCCCCTCCGCCGTGCGCGTCACCACCGTGTCGGCCACCCTGGGCGGCTCGGCCGCAGGGCCGATCCTCCAGGGCACGTCGACGAGCCCGGAGGTCACCGTCGACGTGGACTCCTCCCTGCAGTCCGACGTGGCCGCGGGGGACCAGGTCGAGATCACCCTCCCCAACGGGCGGAGCACCCCGGGGGTGATCTCGTCGGTGGGGACGGTGGCCACGTCATCGAGCTCGGGCAGCTCCCCCACCGTCACGGTGGAGGTCACCCCCACCGACGCCGCCGCCACCGACGGCCTGGACCAGGCCCCGGTCGAGGTGCTCATCACCACCGGGAGCGTCACCGGTGCCCTGGTCGTCCCCGTCGACGCCCTCGTGGCCCTGGCGGGGGGCGGCTACGCCCTCGAGGTCGTCGACGCCGCCGGGGTGCACCGCCTGGTGCCGGTGTCCCCCGGTCTCTTCGACGCCGCCGACAACCTGGTCCAGGTGACGGGGGCGGGGCTCGCCCCCGGCCAGCGGGTCGTGGTCCCCAACCCATGAGGGGCGGCCCCGCCGACACCGGCGTGCTCAGCCTGGAGGCCGTGACCAAGACCTACCCCAGCCAGCCCCCGGTGACGGCGCTGCGGGGGGTGGACCTGCGGGTCGGTGCGGGGGAGCTCGTGGCCATCGTGGGGCCCTCGGGATCGGGCAAGACCACCCTCCTGCACATCGCCGGCAGCCTCGACCGCCCCACGGGCGGGGCCGTGCGCCTGGCCGGCCATGACCTGGCGGCGCTGACCGACCGCCAGCTGGCCGTGCTGCGCGCCACCAGGATCGGGTTCGTCTTCCAGCAGTTCTTCTTGGCCGAACACCAAAGCGCCCTCGACAACGTGGCCGACGGCCTCCTCTACGCCGGGGTGCGGGCCCCGGCCCGCCGCCGACGGGCCCTGGAGGCCCTGGACCGGGTGGGTCTGGCGTCGCGGGCGGCGGCCCGTCCGACCCAGCTGTCGGGGGGGGAGCGCCAGCGGGTGGCCATCGCCCGCGCCCTGGTCGGCCGCCCCGCCGTGGTGCTGGCGGACGAGCCCACCGGCAATCTCGACAGCGCCACCGGGTACGCCATCCTGGCCCTCCTGGACGAGCTGCACGCCCAGGGCACGACCATCCTCGTCATCACCCACGACCGGTCCATCGCCGCCCGTCTCCCCCGCCGGGTGGAGATGCTCGACGGGCGGATCGTGGCCGACACCGCCGCCCCGGCCGGGGTGCCCGCCCCCGGGCCGCCGGTGGGGAGCCCCGTCCCGGGGTGGAGGCCGGCATGAGCCTGGGCACGGTGGCGCTGCGCCACCCCGACCGGTCCGGGGGCGACGGCCCCGGCCCCGGTCACGACGGGCTCGAGCCCCGGCACCTGCACGGGGCCGACCTGGTGCGGCTGGCCAGCGTGGGCGTGCGCACCCGGCGACTGCGCGCCGCCCTGTCCGCCCTCGGCATCGCCATCGGCGTGGCCGCCATCGTGGCCGTCCTCGGGCTGTCCTCGTCCTCGGACGCCGGCCTCATCGGCGAGATCAACCGCCTGGGCACCAACCTGCTCGAGGTCACGAACGGCCAGAACGACTTCGGCCAGACGGCCGAGCTGTCGAGCTCGGCCCCGGGCATGATCGGCCGCATCGGCCCCGTGACCGACGTCCAGGACACGGCGGCCACCGGTGCCGACGCCTACCGCAGCCCCCTCATCCCCTCCATCGACACCAACGCCATCACTGTCGACGCCGCCAGCCTGGGCCTGCCCGGGGCGGTGGGGACCTCGGTGGTCCAGGGCGTCTACCTCAACGCCGCCACCCGGTTCGAGCCGGTGGCCGTCCTCGGCGTCGCCGCCGCCCAGCGCCTCGGCATCGATCGTGTCTACCCGGGCCTGCGCATCTGGGTGGGCGGCCAGTGGTTCTACGTGGTGGGCATCCTGGCTCCGGCCACCCTCACCCCCGAGATCGACGCCTCGGTCCTGGTGGGCTTCCCCGCCGCCCAGACCTACCTGGGCCTCGACGGCCACCCCTCGACCATCTACGTGAAGGCCCGCACCGACGCCGTGGCCGCCGTGGACGCCGTGCTGGCCCAGACGGCCGATCCCCAGGACCCCGGTGAGGTCGACATCAGCCAGCCCTCGGCCGCCCTGGTGGCGGAAGAGGAGACCAAGGGCGCCTTCAACAGCCTCTTCCTCGGTCTCGGGGCCGTCTCGCTCCTGGTGGGGGCGGTGGGGGTCGCCAACATCATGCTGATCGGGGTGCTCGAGCGCCGCTCCGAGATCGGCCTGCGCCGGGCCCTCGGGGCCACCAAGGGCCACGTCCGCATCCAGTTCCTCACCGAGGCCGTCTTCCTGGCCTCTCTTGGGGGGGCGGTGGGCGTCGTGGCCGGGGTGGTCTCGACCGGCGTCTACGCCCATGCCAAGCACTGGCCCCTGTCGGTGCCGGTCGTGGCGTGGGCCGGTGGCTTCGGGGCGGCCCTCGTGATCGGGGCCGTGGCCGGCCTCCTGCCCGCCCTTCGGGCGGCCCGCCTGTCCCCCACGCAGGCGCTGTGGTCCATATGAGAGCAGGCCGGGCCGCCGTCGCGCTGGCCGCGCTGGCGGTGGCGGGCACCGCCGCCGGGGTGGCATCGGCCACGACCGGCCCGGCCCGGGCATCGGCCACGGGTTCGCCCCCGGTGACCGCCACCGTGGTGGAGGAGGCGCTCGCCTCGCAGCTCACCGTGGACGGCACCCTCGGGTACGCCGGGAGCTACGACGTGCTCGCGCCGCCCGCCCCGTCCGGCGACGCCGACACCGGCGACACCGACCCCTCTTCCGGGCCCGACGACCCGGGCGAGCCCACCGGATCGGGCTCCACCGGGTGCCCGGCCAGCCCGTCGACGAGCACCACGACCACGACCCCGCCGTCCACCACCACCACGACGGCCACGACGACGACGACCGTGCCGTCCACCACGACCACGGCGGGGCCCACCACCACGGTGCCCACCACCACGGTGCCCGCCACCACGGTGCCCACCACCACCACGCCCACGACCACGAAGGGGAGCAGGCCGACGAGCAGCCCCGTGCCGGGCACGGGCACCACGGTCCCGGGCACGACGACGACCACCACACCCCGGGGTCGCGCCCCGTCCGGGGGGTGTTCCCCGCACGCCGGCTCGCAGCCGAGCTCCCACCCGACGGCGCCGTCGGCGCCGGGTGCCTCGGGGCAGCCGTCGGACAGCGGACAACCCCCGGCCGGCGCCGAAACCTTCACGGCCCTCCCGGCGGTGGGCCAGACCGTCACCGAAGGCCACAGCCTGTACGCCGTCGACGGCGCACCGGTCGTCCTCCTCTACGGCCCGGTCCCCGCCTGGCGGGCCCTGTCCCCCGGGGTGACGGGCTCCGACGTGGCCGAGCTCGACGTCGACCTGGTGGCCCTGGGCTACGCCACCCAGGCGCAGGTCCCCGCCGGCAGCGACGTCTTCACCCCGGCGACCGGACG
This sequence comes from Acidimicrobiales bacterium, assembly GCA_035506735.1. GTDB lineage: Bacteria > Actinomycetota > Acidimicrobiia > Acidimicrobiales > UBA8190 > DATJOV01. The sequence goes on from DATJOV010000074.1 coordinate 7,991, forward strand.
GGCCGTGCGGGCCCTCCAGGCCGCCCTGGGCCAGAGCCAGACCGGGACCCTGAGCCTGGGCCAGGTCGTCTTCCTTCCCACGGCGGCACGCGTCACCAGCGTGGCCGCCACGGTGGGGGGGACGGTGACCGCAGGCGCCCAGGTGCTCCAGGCCACGTCGACCTCGCGCTCGGTCACGGTCTCCCTCGACGCCGCCCGGCAGCTCGAGCTGGCGGCGGGCGACGCCGTCACCATCACCCTCCCCGATGGACGAACCACCCCCGGTGTGGTCTCCGCCGTCGGCACCACGGCCACGCCCGGCTCCTCCAACGGGCCCCCGGGCTCCAGTCCGGGGCCGACCACGGTCCAGGTCGCCGTGACCCCGCTCGATCCCGGTGCCACGGGGACGGTCGACCAGGCGCCGGTGACGGTCACGGTCACGACCGCCACCGTCCCCCCCGCCCTGGCCGTCTCCGTGACCGCCCTGGTGAGCACCGGCACGGGCACCCCGGCGCTGCGGCTCACCGGCCCGGGCCGGTCGACCCGCCTCCGACCGGTGATGACCGGGATCGTGGACGACGCCACCGGGATGGTGCAGGTGAGCGGGTCCGGGCTGCGCGCCGGGCAGCGGGTCGTGCTGCCCGGGTCCGGCGCGGCGGGGTGAACGGCCCCGGTGGCCGAGCTCAGGTGACCCACCCGGGATGGGCGTCGTCGAAGGCCACGTCGCTGTCGAAGCTCTCCATGGCGCACTCGACGTGGGCCAGCTCGGCCAGCAGGCGCACGGCCGAGTGGGGGAACTCCCATCCGGGAGGGCTGTGGTCGATCCAGCCCAGCAACTCCTCGCCGTCGTCGGTGGCGATCAGGTAGCGGCGACGCCGGGTCCGGGGTGGGGTGGCCCGGGCCCGGACGTGGACCAGCACCAACCGGGTGGCCAGGGGGAGATCGGTGTCGTCCTCCGCCGCGGCGCCACGGGGCGTCCGGACCTCGGAGCGCCGCTTGCCGTCACAGAAGATGAGATCGCCGGCGTGGTAGACGACGGCCTTGGCCAGCTTCCTCGGCTTGGGGAGCTCGGTCACCACCTCGACCTCGCCACCGGGCAACAGCACGAGGTACTCGTCGTTCCCCACGGTGGGGAGCTCGTCGGGCTCCTCGAGGTCGAACGGACCCTCGTCGTCGGCGCCGACGTGCCACCGGTCCTCGGGAAGGGCGTCGTCGGGATCCGGTTCGTCGAGGAGCCCGCCGTCCTCCGTCACGGCGGGCAGTGTGCCCGCCCCACCGCCGGCCCACAAGCGGAGCAGGAAGAGCCCAGGGCCGTCCTCAACGGGCGAAGGCGTCCCGCACGGCCTGGATGGCGGTGTCGGCGTCGAGGGAGAGCTCAGCCGCCAGCGCCACGTAGGACCGTGCCGCGTCCCGGATGCGGCGCTCACGCTCCGGCGCCCTCGGGCGGGCGGGCACGGCGATCACGTGGGTCCCGTGCCGGCCCCGGGACTCGATGAGCCCCTCCGCCTCGAGCTCCCGGAAGGCCCGCCCGACCGTCCCCGGCGCCACGCCCAGGTCGGCCGCCAACCGGCGCACGGTCGGGAGCCTGCTGCCCACGGGCAGGTCGCCGGTGAGGACGTGCTGGCGGATGGCGATGCGGAGCTGTTCGAAGGGGGGCGTGGGCGAGGAGGTGTCGATGCTGACGATCACGGCTCGCTCGTGTGGACGACGCGCCAGGCCGAGCCGATGGAGCACCACGCCGCCACCGCTCCTGCCGCCGCCGCCAGCCCGGCCACCAGTCCGGCGACGTGGAGCCAGGTGGGCGAGGCGTAGGCGCCCATCTGCAGCAGCGCCCCGGCCGCCCCGAGCAGTGCGATGGCCGTCCCTGCCCCGCTGAGGGTGTGCGCAGCCTGGGAGCGGATGGCGTCGTCCACCGCCACCAGCACGGGGTCGGCCGCCGGCTGGGAGCGCGCCACCACGGCCCGGATGCCGGCCAGGGTCGCCGCCACGGCTACGGCGGTCAGCACCAGGAGTCCCGTGGCGCTCCCGTAGACGAGCGAGTAGCGCCGAGGCTCGATCTGGCACGCCACGACGGCCAGGGCGCACAGGGCCACCGTGGCCGGCGGCACCACGAAGGCCGTGCGCGGCAGGTAGTCGGTGGCCCGGCGCGGCACGAGCGAGGCCCGGCGGGTTCCGGCCGGCCGGGCCAGGGGGACGAGGGCGGTGACGAAGGCGCCCAGGAGGTAGGCGAGGACCCCGTAGTAGAGGTCGTCGTTGGGGATGGCGAGGCCGGCGGCGTAGAGGAGGGGGTGGAGGCTGAGCCCCAGCGCGGCACCGCCCAGGCGGGCCAAGCGGCCCCGCCGGACGTAGGGGGCCACGGCGGTGGTGGGTGGGCTGTCGTCGAGGCCGTAGCGGGCGGCGAAGCGCCGGAGCTCCCGGTCCGACACGGGCCGGGTGGCCAGCCAGGCCAGGGCCACGGGGACCACGCTCCACAGCCCGTCCAGGACGCGGTAGCCCCACATGCCGGCATCTTGCCCGATCGGGGCTCTATGTGTCAATGTACTGACACATAGAGTCAATCCGTCATATAGAGCAATCCGCCACATAGAGGCAATCCGTGCGAAAGGGGTGCCCACGAGACCCGTACGCCGCATCCGGCACCGTCCCCCGTTGGCCGCCCTGGGCCTGATCCCGGTGACCGTGCTGGCGGCAACCCTCCAGGCCGGCGTGCTCGCCCCCCAGTTCCACCAGACGGTTGGGGGCGGTCCGGCGCCCGCCGAGGCGGTGACGCTCGAGAACACCTCGTGGCGGTCGTGGCACCTCACCGGGGTGGTCATCGCCGGGCGGGATTCGGACCACGCCGTGATCGACGGCAGGCTGGTCCGGCTGAGCCTGCGGGCGGGGTCGTTGGTCGGCGCCGGCGGCACGCGACGCCGATCACCGGCCGTGCTCGACGTCGCTCCCGGCCGGCAGTTCACGGTGCGTCTCGCCAACGCCGATCCGGGCTGCTCGTTGCCTGCCGCCGTCCTGCGCGAACGGCGGCGGATGGCGGCCTACGAACAGGAGCGCTTGCACCTCCAGACGCCGGTGACGGCGCTCGTGAACGTCGACACCGCCTTCGGCCCCAGGGCCCTCACGGTCCCGTTCCGGGTCAGCCCCTGCCCGGCCGCGCCCTGAGCACGGTGACGGCCGCCCCCCGGGTCAGGGGTGACGACCACCCTCGTGGGCGGGCGGCCCCCTGGTGCACCCGTCAGGGCGACCGGATCCTGTCGTGCTCGACGGTCACGTCGGAGATCGTGCCGCCGCTCGGAGGGCCCCCGCTGTCGTCCTCGGTGATGGCGTCCGAGGGTGCCGCGACCGAGCCCCGGTTGAACTCGATGGTGGCGTGCGACACCGTGCCGCCGTCGTCGGCCACGACCCGGACTGCGCCGGAGGCGGCGAAGCCGCCCAGGTCGAAGTCGTTCCACCCCACCTCGACATCGCGCAGGTGGCCTGCCCCGTAGGCGGAGGTGAGGTCGACGCCGTCGCCGGCGTAGCTGAAGAGCCGGTTGTGGGCCACGGTCTGATCGGCCATGGCCTCGCCGGCGTCGTCGGCCAGGAGGGTGACGCCTTCGGACGCATAGGTGGTGGTGCCGTCGTCCTGGGCCTGGGCCACGCACTGCTCGGGCTCGGTGGGGGACTGGTGCAGCGACGTGCCGGCGTCGGGGGCGTTGAAGGTGATGAGATCGGACACCCTGTTGCGCGTCACGCTCGAGGGCCCGTTGTCCTCGAGGAGCAACCCCTGCCACACGCCCCGGATCGAGGTGTGCGTCACCACCAGCCTGGACCACGAGTCCAGCGTGTCGAGGCCGATGGGCCCGTCGTCGACCGCGGCCGGGTCCGCCGTCCCTTCGAGGAGGGTGTCGTGGGTGATGGTGATCACGTCGGTCGGGTCCCCGTCGTAGACGCCGACGATGACGGGCTGCAGGCACACACCGTCGCCGTAGGTCTGGGCATCGGGGTTGGGGTCCTCCAGGGTGAGCCCCCGGACCGTGACGTCCCCTCCGATGTCCTCCGAAGCCGTCGTGCCGCCGGGACCACCGATGTAGAGGACCCCGAGGAGCGGAGCGCCGGGGTCCTGGCCCCACCCGTCGACGACGGCGCCGCGCTGACCCACCAGGGTGATCGGCTTCTCGATGACGACCACCTGATCGTAGGTGCCGCGCTTCACCTTGACGGTGCCGCCGGACGGGGCGGCGTTCACGGCGTGGGAGATGGTGGCGCACGGCTCCGCGGCCGTGCACGGGTTGCGGTCCGAGCCCGACGGGGACACCCACACGGCCCCCGACGCCGACGTCGCCCCCGCCGACGTGGCGTCGACCACGGCCGGTGCGACGACGAGAAATGCCGTCAGCGCACACTTCCCCCGACGCCGCCGTCGTGGGAGGGCCCGGGAGTCCGGCCGGTGACGGAGGGCAACGGATCGGCTGGACCGGATCGGGTGCATGAGAGGACTCCTCCGAGGTCGTCCGCCCCTGGTGGCGCCGGCGCGACGTCCCGGCCCGGGCGGCGACCGGGAGCGTAGGCACCTCCGCGACCGCCGAGCACCGCCAATTCTGAGGGAACGTCGGCTGTCTTTGGCCGATCCTGGGCGCCGAGGCCGTGTTCCCACCACCACACCCAAGACGTCGCCGCTCGCCGTCTCCGTGGTGACCCGCATGTCACGGGACCGTCCGGCGACGGGGTACCAAGCAGGACCCGGGCCTCCTGTCCGGCCCTGAGGAGCAGGCGTACGCACCCATCCGGGCGGTCGACAGGGGCCATCGGCGATGATGACCGACATGGAGGAGGTCAACGTCGTCGTCGCCCATAGCGAGCGCGCGACCCTGCGCGTCGGCAACGTGTTCCTGAAGATCGACGCCGATCCCAACCGCCTCGACGTCGAGGTGGAGGCCATGGCGATGGCACCGGTCCCGACGCCGGAGGTCCTGTGGCACAACCCGCCCGTGCTCGCCCTCGCCGCCCTCCCGGGAGTGGCGCTGGGTCACCTCGGCGAGCCGTCGACCGCATCGTCGGCAGCGTGGACCGCAGCCGGGGCGGCTGTCCGGAGGCTGCACAGCGCGCCGCTGCCCCCCTGGCCCGGCCGTACTGTCGATGAGCTCGCGTCACAGCTCGACGTCGAGTGCGCCTGGCTCGTCGGCAACAAGGTTCTGCCCACTGAGGTGGTCGCCCGCAACCGCCGACTCGCCGAGACTGCGCTCCGGCCCTGGACGCCGGCATTCGTCCACGGCGACCTCCAGGTCGACCACGTCTTCGTCCAGGGTGACGAGGTGACCGGCATCGTGGACTGGTCCGAGGCGTCAAGCGGCGACGCCCTCTTCGACCTTGCCATCCTGACCCTGGGGCACGAAGAGCACCTCGGCGACGTCGTCACCGGCTATGGCACCGACGTCGACCGAGATCTCATCAAGGCCTGGTGGTCATTGCGATGTCTCATCAGCATCCATTGGCTGGTCGACCACGGTTTCGGCCCGTCAGCGGAGATGCCCGAATTCGCAATCCTGCTCAGATCGGCGTTGTGAGGCGGCACGAGCCTGACGGATCAGAGCGAAGCCAGGAGGAGTGACGTAACGGCGACGTGGCCTT
>DATJOV010000075.1:0-2861 GCA_035506735.1 Acidimicrobiales bacterium
CTGCGCGACACGGTGCGCCAGGTGCTGGGCGAGAATCCCGAGGTCCCCGTGCGCCTGGTGGTGCGCGAGGGCCATCCCGCCCCCGTGCTCATCGACGAGGCGGGAGGGGCCGACCTGCTGGTGGTGGGGAGCCGGGGCCACGGCGCCTTCATGGGGATGGTGCTCGGATCGGTGAGCGAGCACTGCGTCTCCCACGCCCCGTGCCCGGTGGTGGTGGTCCGCCACGACGACGAGTCCGGCTCGGCCTAGCCCGTGCGCGGCGTCGAGCGCTGGCGCGTGCGGCCCGGCGCGGCGCACGGCCTGGGCGACCACGACGCCGCCTCCACCGAGGGCGCCCCGGGCGACCGTAGCGCCACCGAGGCGGCCACGGCCCCCCTGCACGACGAGCTGTTCTCGTGGCAGGACCGCCTGCGGGCCGAGGCCACGCGCTCCCTCCTGGTCGTGCTGCAGGGGCTCGACGCCTCGGGCAAGGACGGCACCATCAAGCACGTCTTCCGGGGGGTCAACCCCCAGGGCACCTCGGTGGCGGCCTTCAAGGAGCCGACGCCGGTCGAACTGGCCCACGACTTCCTGTGGCGGGTGCACCGCTGCGTCCCGGGCGCGGGGGAGATCACCATCTTCAACCGTTCCCACTACGAGGACGTCCTGGTGGTGCGGGTCCACGGCCTCGTCCCCCCCGAGGTGTGGCGGGGGCGCTACGCCCAGATCAACCACTTCGAGCGGCTCCTGCACGACGCCGGGACCACCATCGTGAAGTGCTTCCTCCACATCTCGTTCGACGAGCAGGGGCGACGGCTCCAGGCCCGGCTCGACGACCCCGCCAAGCGCTGGAAGGCCCAGGCCGGTGACTTCACCGAGCGCCGATTCTGGGACGCCTACCAGGAGGCGTACGCCGAGGCCCTGGCCCGGACCTCCACCGACGTCGCCCCCTGGTACGTGGTCCCGGCCGACCACAAGTGGTACCGCAACTGGGTGGTGAGCCAGATCCTGCTCCACACCATGGAGGCCATGGACCCCCGCTATCCCCCCGCCCTCCCCGACGGCGTGCCCCCGAGCGCGCCGGGCTGATCCGGTCGTCGCCCCCGGGGCACGGATAGGGTGGCCGCTCGGACGACGCCGTCCGGTTCGCGTCGGGGCGGACGAGGAGGAGCGACGATGGCCAGCCGCACGTGGAACGGGGCCCGCAAGCAGGAGCTCATCAGCGGGATCCGCTTGTTCTCGACCTGCACCCGGAGCGAGATGGCCCAGGTGGCGGCGCTCACCACCCCGGCCGAGCATCCGGCCGGCACCGTGCTCACCCGGCAGGGGGCGTCGGGGGGCATGGCCTTCGTGATCGCGTCGGGCCGGGCCGAGGTCACCCGCCAGGGCAAGGTGCTGGCCACGCTGGGGCCGGGCGACGTGGTGGGGGAGCTGTCGCTCATCGACGGCGAGCCGCGCTCGGCCACGGTGACCGCCCTGAGCGACCTCGAGGTGCTCGAGATCGACCGGGCCGATCTCACCAAGCTCTTCCGCAAGGCCCCCTCGGTGGTGCGCAAGCTGCTCGAGGCCATGGCCGGTCGCCTGCGCGAGGTCGACGCCCTGGCCGTCCCCCACTGACGCGGGCCAGGGCCGGGACGGCTCAGCGGCCCGCTGCCTCCTGGCGCTCGGCGTAGGCGCACACCCGGGTGGCGAAGCCCCGCACCATGCGCCGGAGCACGGCGCACACGAGCATCCCTGTGCCGGGCACCAGGGGGTCGACCACGCCGTGCCAGGTGAGGCGGGTCCCCTCCCCGTCCTGGTGGAGGTGGACGTCGGCGCGGTAGTGGCGCACCGGCAACCCCCGCACGGCCACGTAGCCCAGGTGGTGGGGGGGCTCGAAGGCCACGACCTCCTCCTGGCTCCCGCCCGGGCCCAGGCCGAAGCGGCGCAGGGCGCCCACCCCGTCGGGCGGGGGATCCCCCTGGCGCAGGAGCGAGGTGTGGGTCATCCACGACCACTCCTTCCACCGCTCCGCCTCGCCCAGGAGCGGCCACAGGGCGGTGACGGGGGCCGAGGAGCGGGCCGAGACCTCGAACTCGTAGCGCCGGGTCACCGGAGTCCGGGCCCGGCCGGGGGCGGGGGCACCGCCGCCTCAGGTGCTCAAGTGCTGGCGGAGGGCGTCGAGGCTCTGCTGGTACACCTGGTGCATCATGTCGGTCATCTCGTCCGGCTCGACCTCGACGTCCCAGGTGACGTGGGCCCCGGCACCGGCCGGGGTGACGGTGATGGTGGCCTTGTGGTTGCCGACGGGGACGCCCCCCACGATGCCGTAGACGAGCACCCGGTCGTCCTCGTGGCGGGACTCGAGGCGCTCGGTGATCTCCATCCCCAGCATGGCGATGACGCGGTCGTCGCCGTCGACGTGGCAGGACTCCACCCCGGGCATCCAGCCGGCGATCCCCCCGAAGTCGCCCACCACGGCCCACACCTCGTCGGCGGGACGATCGATGTCGACTGCTGCGCGTGCGCTGCCCACGGCCCCTCCAGCCCTCGTCCGGCCCGCAGCATGCCACGGCGGCCCGGGGGCGTCGATCAGCGCTGCACGACGAGCACCTCGGTGGCCAGCGCCTCGAGCTCGGCCCGCCACGACGAGGGGGCGACGAGGGGCCGGACCACGAACTTCGAGAACCCCACGGCGATGTAGCTCTCGAGCAACTCCCGCAGGGCGCCGATCCCGTTCGGCACCAGGAGGGCCAGCTCCTCGTCGGTCCGCCGCGCCGCCAGCCGCCCGAGGCGCGGCGACGCCGGAGCGCGTCCGTAGCCGATGCTCACGCCGAAGTGCTCGGGGTCGATGCTGCGCCCGGCCTCGGCCGCCGCCTCATCGATGACCCGTCGTCCGGCGG
>DATJOV010000076.1:0-3305 GCA_035506735.1 Acidimicrobiales bacterium
CCCGCCCGTGCCGGCACTCCCGTGGTCGGTGGCGGCCATCGGGCCACGGTAGACGGCGGGTCGGGGGGCGGCGAGGCGGCGGGACGGTCACGGGGACGCCACCGGGGCCGTCCCGCCGCTCGGTGGTGCGTCAGGCGGGTCCTGGTGTGCGAACGAGGGCGTGCACGATCCGGGCCTTGCCCTCCATCTTGGCCCGGTACATGGCCTGGTCGGCGGCGCGGATGAGGGTGGCGACCGACAGGGGGTGGTCGTGGCCGCACAGGGCGACCCCGATGCTGGCCGACAGGGTGCGCTCCCCGAAGGGCGTGGTGAAGGGCCGGGCCAGGCCCTCGAGGATGCGCTCGGCGATCTCGGTGCCCTGGCCGTCGTGGTCGAGGTCCTCGCAGATGACGAGGAACTCGTCCCCCCCGAAGCGCCCCACCGTGTCGGCCGGGCGGACGCACTCGGTGAGGCGCTGGGCGATGCTGGCCAGCACGAAGTCGCCGGCGTCGTGCCCGAGCTCGTCGTTGACGAGCTTGAAGTTGTCGACGTCGATGAAGAGCACGGCCATCTGGCACTCGCGCCGGCGCACCCGGGCCAGGGCGTGGCCGAGGCGGTCGGTGAGCAGGACCCGGTTGGCGGCACCGGTGAGGGGGTCGTGGACGACCTGGTGCGAGAGCTGGGCGCTGAGGGCCCGCTCGGCCTCGTACAGGCGGGCGTTGGCCACGGCGATGGCGGCGTGCTCGGCGAAGAGCGACACGGCCCGCAGGTCGTACTCGCTGTAGGTGTGGCCCGGGGCCCCCACCAGGTTGATGACGCCCAGGACCTGGCCCCGGTGCAGCAGGGGCACGCACACGGCGCTCTCGGACTCCTGGTGACCCTGCTCGGACACCGTGCCCTGGACGAGGAGGGGCTCGTGGTCGCGCACCACCCGGCGGGCGATGCCCCCGCCGAGCTCGAGGGGGGCGGCGTCGGCGGCCCCGGCCCGGCACACCACGGCCAGCTCGCCCTCGTCGCCCGCCAGCATGATCGAGCCGTTGACGGCCTGGAGGAGGTCGAAGGCGCTGGACAGGATGAGCTGGAGGACCTCGTCCACCACCAGCACGGAGTTCATGGCCTTGCCCGCCTCGTACAGCATGGCCAGCTCCTTGAGGCGGTTGGAGAGGGCGGCACCGAGGACGCGCTCGTCGATGAGGAGGTTGGCCAGGCGGCGCAGGTGGCGCTCCTTCTCGGTGACGTAGACCCCCAGCCCCACCACGAGGATCACGGTCCCGATGCGAAAGCCCAGGCGGTTGGCGAAGCCGAGGTGGTGCCCGGCCCCCGAGGTGAGCAGGGCCACGGCCGACGCCAGGCACACCAGGCCGGCGAAGGCCACCGTCCACAGCTGGGACCGCCGGCGGTCCACGGCCTCCAGGGTGGGGGTGGAGAAGCCCTTGATGCCCACGATGCGGGCTTCGTGCTCGAGCAGGCGCGACACGCCGGCCTCGGGGTCACCGCGGGCGGCCCAGGGCGAGCTCACACCTCGACCATCGGCGCCGGCCGGGCCGGCCTTGAGCGGGCCGTCCCCGTCCGGGCCTCGACGGGGCGGCCCCGGCGTCGTCGGTTACCCCCGCCCCGCCCCCCCTCGTAGCATCGGCGCTGCGCCGGCCCGGGGCCGGGCGGGGGACCAATCGACGGGAGGCGTCGTGGAGCGCGTGGAGTTCGAGACCATCGTCTACGAGAAGGACGGGCCGGTGGCCCGGATCGTCCTCAACACCCCCGAGAAGGCCAACATCCAGACGGCCCGCCAGGTCTACGACATGGACGAGGCCCTCGTCCTCGCCGACGACGACGACGAGGTCAAGGTGCTCGTCCTCAAGGCCAACGGCGAGGGCTTCTGCGCCGGGCACGCCATCGTCCCCCCCGAGGAGATGCCCGAGGTGTACCCCACCACCGGCCCCACCCCGGAGCGGACGTGGCGCCGTCACCACCAGGGCCTGTTCCTGTGGCCCCCCCTGCGGCTGTGGGAGTTCCCCAAGGTCACCATCGCCCAGGTCCACGGCTACTGCGTGGGGGGCGGGACGGTCTACGGCCTGCTCACCGACCTCACCATCGCCTCCGACGACGCCTACTTCCAGATGCCCCTGCCCCAGGGCTTCGGGCTCCCCGGGGCCCAGACCATGATCGAGCCCTGGGTCTTCATGAACTTCAAGCGGGCGGCCGAGTACCTCTTCCTGGCCCCCACCATCCGGGCCGAGGAGGCCAGGGAGCTGGGCATGATCAACCGCGTCGTCCCCCGGGCCGAGCTCGAGGAGACGGTGGAGGAGGCGGCCCGGACGGTGGCCACCATGCCCCTCACCACCATCCTGGCCACCAAGCAGGGCCTGACGCGGGCGTGGGAGATGATGGGCATGCGCATGCACCTCCAGCAGTCCACCGACCTGGTGGCGCTGTGCACGGGGGCCAGCGACGTGAAGAAGTACATGTTCTCCCTGGCCGGCCGGCGCCCACGCCAGCAGGCGGCCAAGCAGGCCGAGGACTCCTGAGGCCCCGTCCCCCCGCCCGGCGCCGCGGCACTCCCGCCCCGGCGCCGGACGGACGGGCCGATCAGGAGCGGGGCTCGACCAGGAGGCTCTGGAGGGCCCGCCCCACGGGCCCGTCGGCGTCGGAGAGCGTGGACTCGGCCACGGCCACGCCGGGGGTGCCCAGCCGGGTGGCGGCGTCGAGGCACACCCACTCGCCCCGCACGGGCCGCACGAGGTAGACGGTCAGGTCCGGGTTGAGGAAGAGGTAGCTGGTGAAGTCGAGCTCGGCGCTGACCCCGTTGCCGAAGTCGGCGGCGGCGGCGGCCCGTTGCAGGGGTGAGGGGGCCGTGCCCGCCACCACGGGCACGGCCAGGCGCACCCACACCGTGGCCGGACCGATGGTGGCGAACGAGCCCCGCACGTAGCGCAGCTCGGCCCCGGCGTTGTGGAACGCCCGGTAGGCGCCGATGGGGGCCTCGGTGGCGTAGCCGGCGTCGGGACCGGGCGGCCCGCCCCCCCCGGGACCGCCCGGGGCGGCGAGCCCCGAGCCGTCGGGGTCCTGGAGGCGCAGGCGCAGGGCCCGGGCCCAGGCCAGGGGGCGCTCCCCGTCCGACACGGTGGCCTCCACCACCTGGACCTTGCGCCCCGGGCGCGCCACCGAGGTGGACACCAGGAGCGGGGCCAGCGGCACGGGGCGCAGGAGCTCGACGGTGAGCCTCGTCACCTGCACCGGGTCGGCGGCGGGCACGGCCTCGACCGCCCCGGCCAGCAGGGCCGCCACCGGCCCGCCGTGGAGGGCGTCGGGCGTCCACGGGCCCCGGG
>DATJOV010000077.1:0-5079 GCA_035506735.1 Acidimicrobiales bacterium
TGGCCAAGGGGAAGGTCATCGACTGGAGCCCGAGGACCACCGCCCTCTACCACTCGAGCGTCACCGTCACCGTGTCGGCCGGGCCGCCCATCGTGGCCGTCCCCGCCCTGACGGGACAGACGTGCCAGGGGGCCACCACCACCCTGCAGGCCGTGGGGCTGGTGGCCACGCCGTGCACCCAGGAGTACAACGCCACGGTGCAGTCCGGCCTGGTCGTCTCCTGGACGCCCACGGGGCAGGTGCCCCAGGGGACGTCGGTGGCCATCGTGGTGTCGGAGGGACCCCAGCCCGTCACCATCCCGCCCGGCCTGTACGGCATGACGGTGTCGGAGGCCATCGGCGCCCTCCAGGCCCTCGACCTCAACCCCGTGAGCGGGGGCGGGTCCCTGAGCGGCCACGTCTTCCTGAGCACCCCGGCGGCGGGGACGTCGGTCCTGCCCGGGAGCAACGTGACCATCTACAGCAAGTAGCCCCGTGGCCTGCGAGCTGTGCGAGGCGGCCCGTCTCACCACCTGGTACCACGAGGACGAGGTGTGCTGGGTGGCGGAGTGCGAGATCTGCGCCGTGCCCATGGTGGTGTGGCGCACCCACGGCACCGATCCGCCCCCGGCCGATCTCGACCACATGGTGGGCGTCCTGGGCCGGGTGGCCGACGAGGTCCTCGGCGCCGGCACCTGGTCGCTCGACGCCGTCATGCGCCAGATCCCCGACCACTTCCACGCCCATGCCCGCGATCCGGGATGGTGGACGCGCCTGCGCCGTCCCGGCGCGGCGCGCCCCTAGCGTCCCCGGCGGCGGGCCGGGGCGTCACCGGGGGCAGGGCGCGGTGCCCGGGGTCTTCGCCGACCGGCGCGATGCCGGGCGCCGCCTGGCGGCCGAGCTGGCCCGCCACCTCGACCCCCGGTCGGGGCCCCCGGTGGTGGAGGGCATGGCCCGGGGGGGCGTCCCCGTGGCGGCCGAGGTGGCCCTGGCCCTGGGCGGCCCGCTCGACGTGGTGGTGGTGCGCAAGCTGGGCCACCCCGGCCAGCCCGAGCTGGGGCTGGGCGCCATCGCCGAGGAGGGGGTCCGGATCGTGAACGCCGTCCTGGTGCAGCGCCTGGAGGTCCCCGACGAGGTGCTCGACGCCGTGGCCGAACGGGAGGGGGCCGAGCTCGTGCGGCGCCTGGGGCGGTACCGGGGCGGGCGCCCCCCGGTGCCGGTGGAGGACCGGGTGGCGGTGGTGGTGGACGACGGCCTGGCCACCGGCTTCACGGCCCGGGCCGCCATCGAGGTCATGCGCCGCCGCCACGCCGCCACGGTGGTCCTGGCCGTCCCGGTGGGGCCGCCCGGGGCGGTGGCGGCCCTGCGGGAGGTGGCCGACGACGTGGTGTGCCCCGTGGTGAGCGAGCGGTTCGCCGGCATCAGCGAGTGGTACGGCGACTTCCACCAGGTGGGCGACGACGAGGTGGCCGCCGCCCTGGCGGCCGGGCGGGACGGTCCGGGGTGATCAAGTACCTCGGATCCAAGCGGCGCCTCGTCCCCGTCCTGGCCGAGGTGGCCCGCCGGGCCCGGGCCCGCCGGGCCCTCGACCTCTTCACCGGGACCACCCGGGTGGCCCAGGCCTTCAAGGCGGCCGGCGCCACGGTGACCGCCGTCGACGCCACCCGGTGCGCCGCCGTCCTGGCCGCCTGCTACGTGGCCACCGACGCCGACGCCGTGGACGGCCCCGCCCTGGCCCGGGCCGTGGCCGAGCTCAACGCCGTGCCCGGCCGCCCCGGCTACGTCACCGAGACCTTCTGCCGGCGGGCCCGCTTCTTCCAGCCCGCCAACGGGGAACGCATCGACGCCGTCCGCCACGCCATCGCCCGGCGCCACGCCGGCAGCCCCCTCGAGCCGGTCCTGCTCACCGCCCTGGTGGAGGCGGCCGACCGCGTCGATTCCACCACCGGCGTGCAGATGGCCTACGTGAAGCAGTGGGCCGACCGCTCCTTCCGCCCCCTGGAGCTGCGCGTCCCGGCACTCCTGCCCGGTCCCGGCTCGGCCCGGCGCGGCGACGCCTGCGCCCTGGCACCGGTGCTGGGGGAGTTCGACCTGGCCTACCTCGACCCCCCCTACAACCAGCACCGCTACGAGGCCAACTACCACATCTGGGAGACCCTCATCGCCGGCGACGCCCCCGAGCACTACGGGGTGGCGTGCAAGCGCACCGACCTCCGCCACGGCCCCCGCAGCGCCTTCAACTCCCGCCGCACCATGCCCGGCGCCCTGGCCGGGGTCATCCGCGACGTGCGGGCCCGCCTGGTGGTGCTGTCCTACAACGACGAGTCCTGGGTCGGGCTGGAGGAGCTGATCGAGATGTGCCGGGTGCGGGGTCACGTCGAGGCCCTGGCCTTCCCCTCGGCCCGCTACGTGGGGGCCCGCATCGGCATCCACAACCCGGCCGGGGAGCGGGTGGGGACGGTGGGGCGCCTGCGCAACCTCGAATACGTCCTGGTGGCGGGGGAGCGCCCCGAGGTCCGCCACGTGGTCCGCCCCTGGCGCCACGCCGCCGCCGTGGCGGGCGTCTGATCGCAGGCACCGCCGCCCGCCCTACCCGGGCCGGGCCTGTTTGACCCCCCGGGGCGCCCCCTGCCAACGTTGGCGCGCCCGATCCCGGTGAGCCACCGGTCCGCCGGGGTGCCCACCGGGCCCGGGCCGGGCGGCACCAGGGACGATGCCCGGGGAGGGGATGGCGCATGGCATCGCTCGACGGCAGGGTGGCGGTGATCACCGGCGCGGGCCGGGGCATCGGCCGGGAGCACGCGCTCCTCTTCGCGGCCGAGGGTGCCCGTGTCGTTGTCAACGACCTGGGCGGATCGGTCGACGGGGCCGGTGACGACCGGACGGCGGCCCAGCAGGTGGTGGACGAGATCCGGGCCGCCGGGGGCGAAGCCGTGGCCAACGGTGACGACGTGGCCTCGGCCCAGGGGGCCCAGGGCCTGGTGGACGCGGCCGTGGACGCCTTCGGCGATCTCCACGTCCTGGTCAACAACGCCGGCATCCTGCGCGACCGGATGCTCGTCAACATGTCCGAGGAGGACTGGGACTCGGTCATCCACGTCCATCTGCGGGGCCACTTCCTCCCCACCCGGGCCGCCGCCGCCCACTGGCGGGCCCAGGCCAAGGCGGGGCGCGAGGTGCGGGGCTCGGTGGTGAACACCTCGTCCACCTCGGGGCTCCTCGGGAACCCGGGCCAGACCAACTACGGCACGGCCAAGGCCGGCATCGCCGCCTTCACGGTGATCGCCGCCCAGGAGCTCGGCCGCTATGGGGTGCGGGTCAACGCCATCGCCCCCGCCGCCCGCACCCGGATGACCGAGCAGACCCCGGGGCTGGGCGACATCGTGAGGGCCCCCAACGACGCCGCCGCCTTCGACATCTGGAACCCGGCCAACGTCTCGCCCCTGGTGGCCTACCTGGCCATGGCGGACTGCCCCCTGTCGGGGCGGGTCCTGTTCGTCCAGGGCGGCCAGGTCCGGCTGTTCCAGCCCTGGACCATGACCGAGACCCTGGAGAAGGACGGTCGGTGGACGGTCGAGGAGCTGGCCCGCAGCCTGCCCGGGCTGGTGGACGGGGCGGCCGAGGGGGCGGCGGGGCGCTGACCGGCGCCCCGGCGGCCCGGGAGGCGCCGGCGGACCGGCGGTAGCCTGGGGCGGCCGTGCCCCCCCGTGACGCTCCCCCCGCCGACCGCCGCGCCCGCGGGCGGGGCCCGCAGGCGCGGCTCCTGGCCCTCGGGGACCGGGCTCGGGCCAGCCCCCGCTACCGCTGGTGGGTGCTGTGGGTGTCGCTCTCGGGGCTGCTCGCCACCAACCTGCTCTTCACCGTGCTGGTGGTGGCCCTGCCCCAGATGGCCCGGGGCCTGCACACCTCCCAGGCCGCCATCCTGTGGGTGGTCACCGGTCCGATGCTCGCCTTCGGGGTGGTGGCCCCGCTGGTGGGCAAGAGCGGGGACCTCTTCGGCCACCGCAAGCTCTTCCTGGCCGGCCTGGGGGCCGAGATGGTGGCGGCGTCGCTCTCGGCCACCGCCCCCGACGTGGGCGTCCTCATCGCCGCCCGGGTGCTGGCCGGGATGGTGGGGGCCTCGGTGGGATCGGCCTCGATGGCCATGGTCATGGCCGTCTTCGACAAGCACGAGCGGGTGAAGGCCCTGGGCTTCTGGTCCCTGGTGGGGGCGGGGGGCCCCGTCCTGGGGGTGGCCCTCGGGGGTCCGGTCATCCAGTTCCTCGGCTGGCGCTGGATGTTCGGGTTGCAGGTCCCCCTCCTGGCCACCGCCGCCGTCCTGGCCCTGGCCGTCCTGCCCGAGCGGGCCGCCGGGCGCCGCCGGGTGGAGCGGGGCCAGCTCGAGCTGGACTGGGCCGGGGCGGGCTCGATCGCCGCCTGCGTGGCGAGCTTCCTGCTGGCCCTCACCTTCCTCCCCGACCGGGGCTGGTCGAGCCCCCTGGTACTGGCCCTGGTGGGCGCCTCGGTGCTGTCCGGCGCCGTCTTCTGGCACGTCGAGCGGCGGGCCCCCGAGCCGGTCCTGGCCCTGCGCCACCTGCGCAACCGCAACTTCGTGTTCCCCATCGCCGCCCAGTCGCTGTCCAACTTCGCCTACCTGGGCGCCTTCTTCCTCACCCCGCTCCTGCTCGAGGGGGCCTTCGGCTACGCCCACGACCAGTCCCTGGTGGGCTTCCTCTCCCTCCCCCGCCCCATCGTGTTCTCGGCCATCGCCCCCGTGGCGGGGTACGTGGCGCTGCGCATCGGCGAGCGGACCTCGGCCGTGGTGGGCACCTCGTCGGTGGTGCTGTCCATGGGGGTGTTCGCCCTGGCCGGCCACGGGACGGGTCTGGCCCTGGTGGAGGTGGCCCTGGTGCTGTCGGGGGTGGGCCTCGGGGTGGCCTCGCCCTCGCTGTCGGCCATGGTGGCCAACGAGTTCCCGGCCGAGGACCTGGGCACGGCGGCCGCCTCGCAGCAGCTCATGAACCAGGTCGGCACCGTGGCCGGCATCCAGGTCATGGACACCGTGCAGCAGGCGGCCCTGCGCAGCCACGTGTCCGTGCTGGCCTCGTTCCACCGCGCCTA
>DATJOV010000078.1:0-2187 GCA_035506735.1 Acidimicrobiales bacterium
CGTCGAGCAGCCACCGGCTGTTCAGGGCCACACCTTCGTAGACGGACCGGACCAGCTCGGGACGCGTGGTGGCCAGTGACAGGTTGTGGAACCCGCCCCGGATGGTGTGGTCGTCCACGGGGGAGCGCTCCCCGTTGAGCCAGGGGGTGAACATGGCCCCGTTGGCCCCGGCCGGCACGGCCGCCGCCACCTCGTCCAGGCGGCGGTACCGGGCCCCGTCGTCCTCCTCCGGCGTCGCCGGGCCCGCCCCGGCCGGGCCGGGGGGGTCGGCGAAGCCCAGGTTGCGGGCCAGGAAGGTCAGGCACGCCCCGGCCGTCTCGTGCTCGTCGGCCACCAGGTACCGCCCCGGCACGGCGGCGGGGATGGCGCCCACGTTGCGCAGGACGTCGGTCTTCATGAAGGGCACGTGGCACGAGATCCACGACGAGGTGCCGATGTAGAGGTGCCCGGCGAAGTCCTCGGTCGCCCCCGATCCCACCGCGGCGGAATGCACGTCACCGCTCCCCGTCGCCACCGGCACCCCCGACGGCAGGCCCAGCTCCTCGGCCGCCTCGGCCCGCAGGGTCCCGACGACGGAGGCCGACGGCACGAGGTCGGGGAGCTTGGCCCGCTCCAGCCCGGCCATGCGCAGCAGGGCCCGGTCGTAGTCGACACGCTCCACGTGGCGGTTGTCGGTGACCCAGTGCACGGCGATGGAGTCGTAGGAGGCGGCGAAGCGACCCGTGAGCCGGTGGTTGAGCCAGTCCACGGGCTCGAGGAAGCAGTGGGTGGCCCGGTACACGTCGGGCTCGGCCGCGCCGATCCACAGGATGTGGGCGGTGGGGTCCTTGCCCGAGCGCCCCGGTGCCCCCCCCGTCAGGCGGATCCACCGCTGGAGCTTGTGCACGTCGTAGCCGAGGACGCTCACCGGGCCCCGGAGGCGCCGGCGGATGGCCGACGCCCCCCGGGAGTCCATCCAGATCACGGCCGGCCGCAGGGGCACGCCGTCGCCGTCGACCGCCACCGTCCCCGACCACTGGGCCGTGCAGCCGATCCCGATCACCGCCTCGGGGGCCACGGCCGCCTCGGCCAGGGCCCGCCGGGCCGCACCCACGACGGCAGCCCACCACTCGGCCGGGTCCTGCTCGGCGCCGCCCCCGGGGAGCAGCCGCGTGGCGACGGGCTCGAAGGCGCTGGCCAGGAGGTCCCCGCCGGCCGAGACCACGGCCACCTTGGGACCGCCCGTGCCCAGGTCCACGGCCACCACGTAGTCCCGTTCCGACCTGCCCCGAAGGCCACCCGCGTCGGGGGCGGGCCCGGGCATTGCCGCAGCCTACCGTCGGGTCCGGGGCAGACTGGGCGCCGTGCGACCCCCACCGAGGACGTGGCGCGTCGCGCTGGCGGTCGTCGGCATCGGCGCCCTGGCGTCGTGCTCGGCCCCGGCCGGGACCCGGGCCAGCACCCGCTCGGACCGGGCCCCGGTGGTGACCGTGGCGCACGGGCGCTTCGTGGACGGAATCGACCTCGACGGCGGCGAGCTCACCGTCGCTCCCCCGCCGTCGTCGGTGCACGGCCGCCTGTCCCTGGCCGCCGCCACCACCCTCTTCCGGTCCGCCGACGCCGTCGACGGCACCTACGACTTCTCGGTGGTGGGGCTCGGGGTGGTGACCCTCACGCCGCCGGGATCGGCCCCGCCCACCACGGTGGACTCGATCTTCCCCACCACGACCGCCCCCGCCGGCGGCGCCCTCGCCGCCCCCACGACGGGGGCACCCCCCTCGACGACGTCCTCGACCACGTCCTCGACCACGTCCTCGACCACGCCGCCGGCCACCACGTCGCCCACCACGTCGAGCGCGGGCGGCCCCCCGAGCACGTCGGCGCCCGGAACGGCCCCCCTCCCCGCCTACGACCAGCGCCTGGCCTGGGTGGGGATGGCCTGGAACGGTGCCTGCCCGGCCGGCGCCGGGACGAGCACGAGCGACACGCCCCTCGAACCGGGTGCCCCCACCCGCTACAGCGTGGTCCTCTTCGACGCCGACACCGGCAAGGACGCCCTGGCCTACACCAGCCGGGGACCTTCCACGTGCGGGGGGCCGGTGCTGCCCCCCTCCCTGGCACGTCCCGACCAGCTCGTGTCGGTGGCGTGGACCCCGGTGGGGGCGGACAGCACGGCGGTGACGGTCGGCCTCCCGCCGTGCGGGACCT
>DATJOV010000079.1:0-6901 GCA_035506735.1 Acidimicrobiales bacterium
CCAGGGTGGCGCACGCCGCCGTCATGGACTCGGCGTAGCCCCGGCCCACCGGGGTGGCGTCGTGGGCCACGGCCACGGTGGCGTGGCCCTGGGCCACCAGGTAGCGGGCCAGGACGGCCGGCTCCTCGTCGAGCGAGCCCACCTGGTAGTGGAACATCCAGTGGGTGCGGGTGCGCTCGCCCCCGGTGTAGTTGATGCAGGGCACGCCCGCCGCGTCGGCCAGGGGCCCCACCAGGAGGCCGTTGTCGCTCACCGAGGGGCCGAGCACGAGGAGCACCCCGGCCCCCACCAGCTCGGCGAAGGTGCGCTCCACGTCGTGCGCCGTCCCCGCCGGCAGGCCCCGGGCCTGGCGGGGGAGGAGCTCCACGGCCCGGTCCAGGCGGCCCGACTCGGCCACGGCGGCGATGCCGTGGCGCACGGCCTCCTCGAACAGGGCTCCGTGGTCGGCCTGGGGGTAGTCGTAGAGGACCCCCACGAGCACGGGGTCGGACGAGGTCGGCACCGCGGTCACGGGGGAGGGGGTGCGATCGCTCACCTGCTCAGCACCACCACGCCGGCGTTGGCGCCGCGCCCCACGGTGTGGGCCAGGGCCAGGCGGGCCCCCTCGACCTGGTTGGGGGCGTCGCCCCGGAGCTGGTGGACGAGCTCCACGATCTGCCCCAGGGCCGAGGCCCCCAGGGGCTCCCCCTTGGACAGGAGGCCCCCGCTCGGGTTGACCGGCAGGCGTCCCCCCAGGGTGGTGGCCCCCTCGTCCACGAGCGCGGCCGCCCCCCCGGGGGCGCACAGGCCCAGCTCCTCGTAGGAGAGGAGCTCGCGTGCCGCGTCGGTGTCCTGGCACTCCACCACGTCGAGCTCGCCCGGCCCCACCCCGGCCTCCTCGTAGGCGGCCGTGGCGGCCAGGGTGGTGGCGGCCGGGGCGTCGTCCTCCACCAGCCCCGACAACGGGGTGGACTCCGACAGCACCGAGCCGGGCAGGTGCGAGCGCACCACGGCGCTGCGCAGGCGCACCCGGGGCCCGCCGCCGCCCCCCGTCCCGGCCGCCCTGAGCACCACGGCGGCGGCCCCCTCGTTGGGGCTGCACAGCATCCACAGGTGCAGGGGCTCGGCCACCACCCGCGAGCCGAGCACGGCGGCGGCCTCGACCTCGGCCCGGAACATGGCGTCGGGGTTGGTCACCCCGTGGCGCCGGTTCTTCACCACCACGGCGGCCAGGTGCTCCTTGGTCACCCCCGAGGTGCGCATGAGACGCTGGGCCCGCAGGGCGAAGTAGGCCGGGGTGGCGCTCAGCCCCGCCTCCTCCTGCCACGGCTCGAAGAACGAGGAGCGGATCATCCCCTTGGGCATCTTCTCGATGCCGAAGACGAGGACGGTGTCGTGGGCCCCGCCCCGGATGGCCCCCGCCGCCAGCATGAGGGCGGCGCTGCCGCTGGCGCAGCCCGCTTCCACGTCGACGATGGGCATCCCCGTCATGCCCAGGCGGGTGAGCACCTTGTGGCCCGAGGCCACCCCGCCGTAGGCGGTGCCGCAGAAGGCGGCCTGGAAGCCCCCCGGGCCCACCCCGGCCTCGTCCAGGGCGGTTCGCACGGCGGCCACCCCCATGTCGGTGATGGTGCGGTCCTCGAAGCGGCCGAAGGGGTGGATCCCCACCCCGGCCACCTCCACCTCCCTGCTCACGTGGGCCCCGCCCCCCGGCCCGGCCCCACCGCCCGCCCCCGGGGGGCGAAGGCGTAGGCGAGGACGGCCCGCCCCTCCTCGTCGTGGTGGAGGGGGACGGTCACCAGGGTCATGGCCTGGCCCTCGTGCAGGGCCCCGGGGTCGGCCTCGGTGAGCCGGGTCACCACCCGCACCCCCTCGGGCAGCTCCACCACGCCCAGCCCGTAGGGGACGTCGCCCCGGTAGCCGGGGGGGGCGGTGGTGACCGCCGTCCACGCCCACAGGGCTCCCGTCCCCGACAGCTCGACGGGCTCGGTCTCGCTCCCGGCGCAGTAGGGGCAGGTCCCGGCCCGGGGGAAGCAGTGGCGCCGGCACGACCGGCACCGGCTGCCGAGCAGCCGGGGGGCGTCGCCCCCGGTGAACAGCCCGGGGCGCACCGGCACCCCGGCCGCCGTCACGGCCCGTCCCCGGCGGGGGAGGTGTCGGGGGTGAACAGGGCGATGCCGGCCACGTCCGACACGGCCTCGAAGGTGGCCCGCACGGGGAGGCCGATGGTGACGTCCTCGGGGGGGCACCCCACGATGTTGGTCATGAGGCGCGGCCCCTCCTCCAGGTCCACCAGGGCCACCACGTAGGGGAGCCAGTCCCGGAAGGGACGGGCGTAGTTCTGGCGGATGACGGTGAAGCTGTACACCGTGCCCCGCCCGCTGGCCTCGACCCACGTCACCTCGCCCCGGCACGCCAGGCAGCGGTCGCGGGGGTAGAGCTGGTTCGCCCCGCACGTGGCGCAGTGCTGGACCACGAGGCGCCCGTCGTGGGCGGCCTGCCAGTACGGGGCGCCGTCGGCGTCGGGGACGGGGGCGGGGCGGGGCTTGGGAGGGCGATCGTCGCCGCCCGGCGCCGTGGTCCCGGTGCGCTCGCTCACGGTGCCTCCCGTCCCAGGACCACCGTGGCCCCGGTGGAGAGCATGCCGCCCGTGCCGTGGGCCACGGCGATGCGGGCGTCGGGGACCTGGGTGGCCCCGCACTGGCCCCGGAGCTGGCGCACGGCCTCGACGATGAGGAACATCCCCCGCATGCCGGGGTGGCAGGCCGAGAGGCCGCCCCCGTCGGTGTTGGTGGGCAGGCGCCCGCCCAGCCCGAGCCCGTCGTCGGCCACGAACGCACCACCCTCGCCCTTGTGGCAGAAGCCCAGGTCCTCCACGGTCAGCACCACGGTGATGGTGAAGGAGTCGTAGAGCTGGGCCACGTCCACCTCGGCCGGCGTGATCCCGGCCCGGGCGAAGGCGGCCGGCCCGCTCTGGGCGGCGGGGGTGAGCGTGAGGTCGGGCATGGCCGACATGTTGAGGTGGTGGGTGGTGGCGTGGGCGGCCCCCAGGACGTACACCGGGGTTGAGGGGAGGTCGGCGGCACGCTCGGCCGTGGTCACCACGCACGCCCCGCCCCCGTCCGAGATGACGCAGCAGTCCAGCTTGTGGAGGGGGTCGGCCACCAGGCGCGACGTCACCACGTCCTCCACCGTGATGGGGTCGCGCTCCTGGGCCCGGGGGTTGGTGGCGGCGTGGCGGCGCATGGTCACCGCCACCGCGGCGAGCTGCTCGGCCGTGGTCCCGAACTGGTGCATGTGGCGGCGGGCGGCCAGGGCGTAGTTGCCCACCAGGGTGTTGCCCCACAGGCTGTCGTACACCGACGGCCCCGGGGCGAAGCCGCCCCCACCCCCGCCCCCCGTGCCCAGGCGCCGGCCCATCTGCGACAGCTGGATGCTGCCGTAGGTGATGAGGACCACCTCGGCCGCCCCCGACTCCACCGCGGCGGCGGCGTGCTCGAGGAGCACCTCGAAGGAGGAACCCCCGGTGTTGGTCTCGTCCAGGTACAGCGGGTGCAACCCCAGGTACTCGGCCACCATGGTGGCGTACATGGGGAAGAACCCCGCCGTGGCCAGGCCGTCCACGTCGGCCAGGGTCAGCCCGGCGTCGGCCAGGGCCCGGTCGGCGGCCTGGCCGTGCACGCCGTACTCCGACATCCCGGGCAGGTGGGGGTAGTCGGAGGTGGCCGCCCCCACCACCACGGCCCGGCGGGCCCCGCTGCTCACCGGGCCACCGCCGCCCTCGCCGAGCGGGGCCGGAAGCGGGGGAGGGCGAGCTCGGGCCCCATGTCCTCCCACACCACCTCGACGGGCATGCCCACCCTCACCTCCGTCACGTCCGCCTCCACCACGTTCGACACCAGGCGCGCCCCCCCGGCCCCGTCCAGGGCCACCACCGCCACCACGTAGGGGACGCGGTCGGCCAGGGCGGGGATGAAGGCCTGGTGGACGACGGTGTATGTGTACACCGTCCCCGTCCCCGGCACCGCATGCCAGGACGCCGCCGCGCTCCGGCACGACGGGCAGACCGGGCCGGGCGGGTGGCGGGTGGTGCCGCACCCCTCGCACCGCTGGACCACCAGGCGGTGGGCTGCGGCCGCCTCCCACCATCCCGCCGTCTCGGCGTTGGCGGCCGGGACGGGCATCTCGTCGGGGAACCAGCGGCTCACGGCCGTCCCAGCACCAGGGCGCTGGTGGGCACGCCCGCCGCGCTCGTCACCAGGCACGTCTCTGCCCCCGCCACCTGGCAGGTCGACTCCCCCCGCAGCTGGCGCACCCCCTCCACCACGTGGTTGAGCCCGTGGACGTAGGCCTCGGACAGGCTCCCCCCGTGGGTGTTGGTGGGGAGTGCCCCGTCCGGCCACCGCAGCGCCCCCGAGGCGGCGAAGGGGCCGCCGTCGCCGCGCCCGCAGAAGCCGAAGTCCTCCAGGCTGAGCAGGACCAGCCCGGTGAAGTGGTCGTAGATCTGGGCCACGTCGATGTCGGCCGGTCCCACCCCGGCCGCCGCCCACAGCCGGGCCGCCACCCCGCCGGCGCCGGCGCTGGTGTAGTCGTCGTCGGGCATGCCCACGTTGGCGTACTGCCCGTGCCCGAACCCCCGGGGCGCCCCCTGGGCCGAGCCCAGCACGGCCACTGGGGCCGTGGCGGCGTCGGCGGCCCGGGCGGCGTTGGTGACCACCACGGCGCACGCCCCGTCGGTCTCGAGGCAGCAGTCGAAGAGCCGGAAGGGCTCGGCCACCAGGCGCGCCCCCAGGTAGTCCTCCATGGTCATGGGTCGCCCGCCCATCACGGCCCGGGGGTTGCGTGCGGCGTGGGCCCGGGTGGTCACGGCCACGTGCCCCATCTGCTCGGCCGTGGTGCCGAAGCGGTGCATGTGGCGCTGCAGCACCATGGCGTAGGCCACGGGGGGGCCGAACACCCCGTAGGGCATGGTGAAGGCCACGTGGGCGTCGAGGAGCCCCCGGGCCCGGCGCAGGGCCGGCACCCGCACCCCCGCCGCCGCGCCGTTGCCCGGCCCCCGCCCGAAGCGCCGGAACTGCCCCTGGCACAGCGAGCGGTACACCACCACCACCTCGGCCGCCCCGCTTCCGACGGCGGCGGCGGCGTTGGCCACCGCCGCGCACGCCCCGCCCCCGCCCGGGAGCCACGACAGCCCGGCGTAGCGCAGCTCGGGCAGGCCGAGGTCGGCCGCCACGAAGGTGGCGTCGTTGCGGTCCTCGGCGAAGGAGGACAGCCCGTCGACGTCGTCCACGGCGAACCCGGCGTCGGCCACGGCGGCCAGGATGGCCTCGATGGCCAGCTGGTACTCGCTCGTGCCGGCCAGCCCGCCCCACCGGGCGTAGCGGGTCTCGCCCACCCCCACCACGAAGGCCCCCGTCCCGGCCCCGCTCACCGCTCCCCCCACTCCGCCGCCACCTCGGCGCTGTGCTCCCCCAGGAGGGGGGGGCGCCGGCGCATGACCCAGGGGGAGCCGTGGGCCAGGAAGGGGGCGCCGGGGTAGGGAACGGTGCGCCCCACCTCGGGGTGCTCGAGCTCGACCACGTGGCCCCGGGCCCGCAGGTGGGGGTCGTCGAGGGCCTCGTCGGGGGAGCGGATGACCCCCCAGGGCAGGCCCGCCCCCTGGCCCAGGCGGTAGAGGGTCTCGCCGTCGTGCTTGGCCGCCAGTCGCTTGAGGGCCTGCCACACCTCCCGGTAGTGCCGGGCCCGGTGCCCGGGGTCGGCGAAGGCGGGGTCCGAGAGGGGGCCGGCCACCCCCTCGGCCTCGAGCATCTCGAGCATGCCGGCGAAGACGTGCGGCCCCAGGAAGTCGGGGTTGAGGGCGGCCACCTGGCGACCGTCGGCCCCGGTGAGGGTGGGGTGGGGGCCCCGGCGGTGCACGGTGCCCGAGCACAGGTAGGTCATGAGGTGCCACTCGGTCATCGAGGCCGAGCACTCGTGGGCCGAGACGTCGATGAACTGCCCGGCGCCCGCCCCCTCGCCGTCGCGCCACAACAGGGCGGCCATGACGGCCAGGGCGGCGTAGGTGGCGGCGGTGCGCCAGGCCTGCCCTCCCAGGCTGGCCAGGGGGGGCGTGTCGTAGGCGCCGTCGGGCCCCGGGGCGTACCCGCAGGCGGCCATGGACCCCCCCAGGGCCATGAGCACGAGGTCGTCGGCCACGTACTCGGCCCAGGGACCGCTGTGGCCGAAGGGCGTCACGGCGCACACCACCAGCCCCGGGGTGCGGGCGTGCAGGGTGGCGGCGTCGAGGCGCCGAGGCCCGCACTCCGAGGCCCGGAGGGTGTGCACCACCACGTCGGCGCGGGCGCACAGCCCGGCCAGCTCGGCGTCGTCGGCCACCACGACCGAGCGCTTGCCCACGTTGTCGGCCCAGAAGGCCAGGCTGCGGTCGGGTCCCGGCTCGTCGTCGAGGAACGGGCCCACGGCCCGGGACGGGGCCCCCTCGGGGGGCTCGGCCTTGACCACGTCGGCCCCCAGGCCGGCCAGGAAGCGGCCGCAGTACTCGGCCGACTCGTCGCTCCACTCCACCACCCGCACCCCGGCCAGGGGGGCCGGCCCGGTCACGAGGTCACCCCCTCCGCCGCCAGGGCGGCCACGGCGGCCTCGTCCAGGCCGAGGACGTCGCGCAGGACGGCGGCGGTGTCCTCCCCCAGGAGGGGCGGGCCACGGCGCAGGCGCCCCCCGGTGTGGGGGGGCGTGGCCGACATGCGGAAGGGCACCCCCTCGAGGGGGAGCGGGTCGACCTCGGCGTTGCCGAGCGGGGTGAAGTGGCCCCGGGCCGCCAGCTGGGGGTCGCGTTCGAGACGGTCGGCGGCGTCCTGGACGGCCCCGGCCGGGACGCCCGCCCCCTGGAGGAGCTCCATCACCTCGTAGCGGTCGCGCCGCG
>DATJOV010000080.1:0-9187 GCA_035506735.1 Acidimicrobiales bacterium
CGGGCCTTCTCGGCTTCGGCCTCCTTGGCGGCGGCGTCACGCTTCGAGGCGGCCTTGTCCTGCTGGGCCTGGCCCTCCTTGCGCAGGGCCTCGTCGTCGCGCACGGCACCGACGGCCTCCTTGGCCTTGCCCTTCACCGACTCCACCACGCCGTCCACGGCCTCACGCGGTCCCGAACCACTCATGATCGTCCTCCTCGTCTCGTTGTTCTCGTTGTCCTCGTTGTCACGGCTGGCGTTGGCCTGCTCGTGGCGCGCCCCGGTCCGGGCCCGCTCACGACGAGCGGCTCACGGTGCCGGCGAAGACGCGCCGCAGGGTGTCGCAGAAGGCGGGCAGGTCGTCCGGCTTGCGACTGGTCACGAGCAGGTTCGGCCCGTCGGCGCAGATCACCACCGGTTCGTCCACCCACGTGCCTCCGGCGTTCTCGATGTCGGTGCGCAGGCTTGGCCACGACGTGAGGGTGCGGTCCCGCACCACCCCCGCCTCGACCAGGGTCCACGGCCCGTGGCAGATGGCGGCAACGGGCTTCCCGGCCTCGACGACGGCCCGCACGAAGCGCACGGCCGGGCCGTCGAGGCGCAACACGTCCGGGTTGGCCACCCCGCCGGGGAGGACCACGGCGTCGTAGTCCCCGGCCCGGGCTTCGCTCGTCACCTCGTCGACACCGAAGCGGTCCCCCCGGTCGAGGTGGTGCACGGCCCGGACCTCGCCCGGCTTGGGGGCGACGAGCACCGGGGTGCCCCCGGCGTCACGCACCGCGTCCCAGGGTTGCTCCAGCTCGACCTGCTCCACGCCCTCGTTGGCGCACAGGAAGGCCACGCGCACACCGTCGAGTTCGTTGGCCACGTCGTCCTCACTCCCCTCGTCTGCTCTCCCCGCCACGAATGGATGACCTACCCGCCCACACCTCCGTCCACACTTCGCCCTGCACTACGGGTCAGAAGCTGCGCAGGCCCAGCGCGCCGGCCAGCACGCCGTCGAGCAGGCGCGAGTACCCCACGGCGACGTGGTTGCCGAGGTAGTAGGCGCTGTAGCGGCCGATGACGGAGCTGCACACGGCGGTGCAGAACCACGGCGTGGTGTCGACGTAGCGCGCCCCGTGCGCGGCGGCGATGGCCGACTCCACGTCGTTGTAGGGGGTGAGGGTGGACCGGGGCCGCCCCGAGCAGGCCTGGACGTCCTCGGGGTGCCGGCCCAGGCACGTCGGTCCTCCGGCGATGGGCGTGCTCCCGATGATGCTCACGTGGGCGGCGGGGACGGTCAGCCGGGCGAAGAGCTCGTCGAGCCCCTGCTCCCACTGCCCGGTGGTGAAGGACCTGCCCTCCGGGGTCTTCCAGTACGAGGCCTGCGACACCACGAGGAGGTCGGGGTGGATGGCGTCGATGCGGGCCATGGCGTAGCGGTGCCACGTGGTGCACGCCGTCCACTCACCGCCGAGCGAGGCGTAGGCCCCGAAGTTCTGCACCGCCACGGGCGAGGCCGGGCAGCCCGCCTTGGTGAAGGTGACGAGGCGCCAGTGCTCGGCGGTGGCGATGTCGTCCAGGGCCCGGAACCACATCCCGGCGTGGGAGTCGCCGTAGAGGACCATGGTGAAGGGGCTGGACGGGTCGCCGAAGACACAGGCCGGCTCCGTGGTCTGGAAGTAGCCGGGCCAGCACCCCGAGGAGGGGGGCGGGATGCCCAGGTTGGTGAGGGGCTCCTTGTCGGCCACGGCCAGCGCCGGGATGAGGTCGGCGGGGACGGTGCGGATCCGGCTCGACGTCGCCACCAGGTGGCGGATGGTGGCCAGCGGCGTATCGAGGCCCCGGCGCGAGCCCACCCCCTGCGTGGCGTCGGCCGGGACCAGCTGGGCCACCACCGTCACCACGGCCACGGTGACGACGACGAGCGCCGCTCCCAGCCCCACCGCCGACCACCGCACGCGCCGCAGCACGGCGGCGCGCCGGATGGGGTCCTCCACCAGACGGTAGGTGAGCGCCGCCAGCACGACGGCCACGGTGATCCAGGCCAGGCTCTGGGGAACGGGGAGGCTGGTGCGGTTCTCGTGCTCGGCCACGAGGACCAGGATGGGCCAGTGCCACAGGTAGACCGAGTACGACACCCTCCCCATGGCCCGGAAGGGGGCGGTCCCGAGCACCGCCTCCACCCCGAGGGGCGGCGCCCCGGCCCCCCCGGCCACGACGAGGGCGGCGCCGAGGACGGGGACGGCCACGAGCGTCCCGGGGTAGGCGGTGCCGGCACCGAACCCGACGGCGGCCACGAGGATCGCCCCCGTGCCCACCCAGGTGGCGGCGGCGGCCAGGCGGGCCGGGACCGTGCGGAGCCATGGCGTGGCCAGCGCCACCAGGGCGCCGAGCGCCAGCTCCCAGGCGCGGGTGAAGGGTGAGAAGTAGGCCCCGGTGGGATCGGCGGCCGTGTCCAGCACCGAGAAGGCCAGGGAGGCGCCGATGACGCCCACCAGCGCCACGGCCAAGCGCACACGGAAGGCCCACCTGGTGCGGAGGGCGGCGGCGACGATGAACAGGGTCGGGTACACCAGGTAGAACTGCTCCTCGACCGCCAGGGACCACAGGTTCTGCAGGGGGGAGGGGGGCTGCTGGCTGGCGAGGTAGTTGGTCCCCTGCGAGGCGAAGTGGACGTTGGCCAGGAAGACGCTGGCCCAGCGCCCGTCGGCCGCGGTCTGCGACCCCACGGCCGGACCGGCCAGGAGGTAGGCCAGGACCACGGTGACGACGATCACCAGGGAGGCGGCGGGGATGATGCGCCGGCAGCGGCGCCCGTAGAAGGCCAGGACCGAGGTGCGCCCGGTGTCGGCACGCTCGCGCAGGAGCACGCCGGTGATGACGAAGCCGGAGATGACGAAGAAGACGTCGACGCCCACGTAGCCGCCCGACAGCGCCGAGATCCCGGAGTGGAACAGGACCACGAGCACGACGGCCACGGCCCGCAGGCCCTCCACGTCGGGCCGGAAGATGCGGTCCCCTCCGGACGGTCGGCGCTCGTCGACGTGACCGGCGCCCGCTGTCGTCGGCTCGACCAGCACGGCGGATGGCCGCAGGTCTCGGTGGGGCGAGGTCGGCACGGGCAAAACCGACAGTACGGGAAAACGGGCGCGCCGGCGACGGGTGCGCCCGTCGTCGCGCCGGTGCTCGGATGGTCGGCGTGTTTCTCACGCCGGGCCCAGGGGTATCCCAGCGGTGACCCAGCATCACGCCGGGGTCAGTCCGGCGCGTCCTCGATCACGGAGGGGATGCGGCCGATGCCCCCGGCCGCCAGCAGCATGTCGCTCATGGTGCGCTCGGCATGCGATGAGCGCCACGTGAGCATGCGCTGGGCATGGTCGAGCACCACGGCCGGGTCCGCGACCTCGGTGCGCCACGTGGGATCGGCGGCGACGTCGAAGCAGCGCCACTGGCCGTCGCCGAACTGCACGTAGGCGGCGCGCTCCGATGCCAGCACGGCCAGGTGCTTGTTCTCGAGGCGCCGGTCCCAGGGCCAGTGGTGGGGGCCGAAGGGGATGTACTCCCAGCGCCAGTCGTATTCCCAGTGCGCCGCGTCGCGCCAGAAGGGCGGCGGCTCCCCGGCCAGGAACGGCGTGAGGGGCAGCCCGTCGCACTGGGCCGGCACGGCGGCGCCGATGGCGTCGCACACGGTGGGGAGGAGGTCCACGTTCTCGGTGAAGGCCGTCACCACGGTGCCGTGGGTGGCGGGCCGGCGGGGATCGCTCACGATGGCGGGGACGTGGTAGCTCGAGGGGAAGAGCCCTCCCTTGGAGATCCGGCCCTGGTCGCCCAGCTGCTCGCCGTGGTCGGAGGTGAGCACCACCACCGTGTCCCGGGCCATGCCCAGGCGCTCGAGGGCCTCGAGCACCCGGCCCAGCTGCTCGTCCACGTCGGAGACCATCCCGAAGTACTGGGCCTGCACGGCGCGCCGGGCCCCCTCGTCGGCCGGGGCGGCGACGTCGGCCAGCCGGCCGCAGAAGGGCGTGGGGCGCTCCGGGGCGGGGAGGGGATCGGGGACGTCGTCGGGGTCATAGGCGCGTGACCACCGGCCGGCGGCGGCGTAGGGCGGGTGGGGGCGCCAGAAGCTGGCGTGGGCGAACCACGGGTCCTGGCGGGTCTCGAGCCAGGCGATGAGGGCGTCGGCCAGGAAGGCCGACACCCCGTGCTCGGCCGGGCGCTCCGGCTCGGTGGCGAGCGCCCCCTCGCCGTCGGCGGGGACGTCGTAGCCCAGACCGGCCAGCCACGCCCGCCAGGCGTCCTGCTCGTCGGGGAGGTCGAGCCCCACGGCGAAGCCGGGCGGGAAGCCCTGGTAGTTCGACAGGGCCGGGTCCCCCGGCCCGCGGGCGAGGCGCGGGTCGGCCCCCTGGTCGGCGTAGCCGAACACGGTGGGCACGTACCCGGCCCGGCGGGCCACCCGGGCCACGTTGTCGAAGCGGTGGTCGAGAGGGGTCCCGTTGCCCACCACCCGGTTGTTCATCTGGTAGGTGCCGGTGTAGAGGCAGGCCCGCCCGGGCGAGCACGGGGCGGCCTGGCTGTAGTGGCGGGCGAAGCGAACGCCCCGAGCCGCCAGGGCGTCGAGGGTGGGCGTGGACACCACGGGGTGGCCGGCGCTCGACAGGCAGTCGCCGCGCAGCTGGTCGAGCGTGACGAGCAGGACGTTCACCACGCCACGGACGCCCCCGTCCCCGCCGGCGGGGCCGCCCTCAGGCGCTCACCGCCACGTCGTGGACGGGGGCGGCCACCTCCCCGCCGGTCCCGGCCGCAGCCAGCGCGGCGCGGTGCTCCTTCGCCCACCCCGGACCCCGCACCACGTAGGACAGCCGCTCGCGCCAGCTCGTGGCCGAGGCCACGTCGCCCAGCATGGCCCGGTACTCGTGGGTGGCGATGCGCAGCGGGTTGAAGGTGTCGATGTTGGCGGTCAGGCCGTACACCACGGGCTCGGTCTCGGGCTCGAAGGTGCCGAAGAGCCGGTCCCACACGATGAGGATGCTGCCGTGGTTGCGGTCGAGGTAGCGGCGGTTCGACCCGTGGTGGACGCGGTGGTGCGACGGGGTGTTGAGCACGGCCTCCGACGGCCCCAGCCGGCCG
Source organism: Acidimicrobiales bacterium (assembly GCA_035506735.1). Taxonomy (GTDB): domain Bacteria; phylum Actinomycetota; class Acidimicrobiia; order Acidimicrobiales; family UBA8190; genus DATJOV01. The sequence goes on from DATJOV010000080.1 coordinate 5,091, forward strand.
ATGGTCTCGGTGTGGATCCAGTACTGGTACAGCAGGTTGACCCCCCGGGCCGTCTCCACCAGCGCGGGGCGGATGCCGAGGAGGCACAGTCCCCCGAAGGGGAGGAAGGTCCCGAAGGCCTCGGCCACGGGCTGGCGCAGCGCCGTCGACAGGTTGTAGTGCTCGCTCGAGTGGTGGACCACGTGCACCGCCCACATGTAGCGGCTGGTGTGCATGAAGCGGTGGTCCCAGTAGTAGACGAAGTCCCACGCCACCACGGCCGCCGCCAGGGCCAGGGGGCCCGCTCCCAGGTCGCCCACCAGGCGGTGGCGCCACAGGCGCTCCGGGGTGGTGCGCGACGCCCACGTCGTGGTCACGGCCACGCCCCCGGCCACGACGCTCGTCACCCCGCCCACGGCCGCCACCCGCCGGGCCAGGCGGTGCACCCGGGCGCTCCCGTCCTCCGCCGTCGCCCCGGTCCGGACCGTGCCGGGACGCGACCCGACCCCGGGCTCGCCACCCGGGTCCGGAGCCGGAGCCGGTGACGACGATGCCGCCTGCCTCGCCGTGGCCCCGGTCCGGGCCGGGGCGGTGCGCCGGGCCACGGCGTCGGCCACGGTGGTGGTGACCACCGCCCCCAGGGCCCCGGCCACCAGGGCCCGCCCGTAGCGGCCCCGCCCCGGGGTCAGCGGTCGCAGGAGCCTGCGCCCCACCAGGGGGGCGGCCAGGCTGGCCACGCCCATGGTGAGGCTGGCCACCGTGTCGCGCCGCTCGTAGTCGCCCGCACCCGGGCCCCGGGCGGCGCGCCGGCGCCGCAGCACCAGGTACTCGAGGGCCATGGTGGCGAAGTAGAAGGGCACGGCCACGACGGTGAGGTCGCGGCCCCCGTCCTCGCTAGGCGCTGCCCCCATGGGCGCCATTGTCCCTCCCCCGCCCGCCGCCCGTCGACCGGGTGGGGGCGGCCGGGGGGCCGGCCAGGCCGTGGAGCAGGAAGCCGCACAGGTCGTCGGCGGCCTCCTCCAGGGGGGCGGGGTCGGTCTCGGCCGCCCGCACCGACATGGCCCCGTACAGCTGCTGGCCCACGAAGGTGGTGGCCTTGTCGGGGTCGGGGAGCCGGAACACCCCGGCCCGTGTCCCCTCCTCCACCACGTCGCGGATCAGCCCGGCGATGTCGAGGCCGATGACGTCGAGCTCGGCCCCCACCGTGGGGGCGGCCGGGCTGGGCCCCCCCTGGGTGGCCAGGGCCAGGCGGAAGAAGGCGGGGTTGTCGTCGATGCGCTCCAGCATGGCCACCACCAGGGCCCGGAGCCGCTCGGGCGGGTCGCCGCCGCGCTCCCACGGGCCCACCACGGCCTCGAGCAGCAACGTGTGCATCCGCTGGAGGCAGGCCCGCAGCAGCTCGTCGCGGTTGGCGAAGTAGACGTACAGCGTCGAACGGGCCACCCCGGCCTCGGAGGCGATGTCGTCCATGGACAGCTCGGTGGTGCCGCGCTCGCCGAAGAGCCGGGCCGCCACCTCCACCACCTGGTCGCGGCGGAAGTCCCTGATGATGGCCTTGAGCTCGGCCGGCGCCCCCCGGCCCACCTCAGGAGGCGGCGGCGCCCACCCGGGGCACCGGGGTGAAGGCCACGGGGAGGTGCTTCACCCCGTTGATGAAGTTCGACTGGAGGCGCTCGACCTCGCCCGCCACGTGGAGGTCGGGGAGGCGGTCGAGGAGGTGCTCGAACATGACCACGATCTCCATGCGGGCCAGGTTGGCCCCCAGGCAGAAGTGGGGTCCCCCGCCGCCGAAGGCCATGTGGGGGTTGGGGCTGCGCCCGATGTCGAAGCGGTCGGGGTCGTCGAAGACCGCCTCGTCGCGGTTGGCCGAGGCGTGGAAGAACACCACCTTGTCGCCCTCGGCGATGCGCTGCCCGGCGATCTCGGTGTCCTCGGTGGCCTGGCGCCGGAAGTTCATGACCGGGGTGACGAAGCGCAGCATCTCCTCCACCGCGCTGGGCAGGAGGGACCGGTCGGCCCGGAGCCGCTCCCACTGGTCGGGGAACTGGGAGAAGGCCACCATCGCCCCCGACATGAGGTTGCGGGTGGTCTCGTTGCCGGCCACGGCCAGGAGCATGAAGAACAGGTCGAGCTCGAGCTCCGACAGCTGCTCCCCGTCCAACTCCACCTGGGAGAGCACGCTCATGAGGTCCTCGCGGGGACTGAGGCGCTTCTTCTCGTACAGCTCGGCGGCGTAGCCGAAGAGCTCGGCCGCGGCCTCCGCCGCGTTCTCCTCCATCGAGGCGTGCTCGCCCAGGTACTCGGCGTCCTCGCGCCCGATCATGCGGTTGGACCAGTCGAACATCTTCTCCCGGTCCTCGGCCGGCACCCCGAGGAGCTCGGCCAGCACCACCAGCGGGAGCTCGGCCGCGATGTCGATGACGAAGTCGGCACGGCCCCGCTCGGCCACGGCGTCGATGATCTCGTCCGCCACCACGTGGATGCGCTGCTCGAGCTGGGCGATGGTGCGGGGCGTGAAGCCCTTGTTCACCAGGCGGCGGTAGCGGGTGTGCATGGGGGGGTCCATGGTCACCATCATCAGGCGCTGCTGCTCGAGCTGCTCCTCGGCCAGGTCCCACAGGAAGGTGCCCTTGCGGGCCGAGGAGAAGCGTTGGGCGTCACGGTTGACGGCCACGCAGTCCTCGTGGCGGGTGACGGCCCAGAACCCGGCCCCGTCGGCCTCTTCGTGCCAGTAGGCGGGGGCGTTGCGCCGCAGCCAGGCGAACCACTCGTAGGGGACGCCGCCGATGAAGTTGCGGGAGTCGGTCAGGTCGACGGGGGCGATGTCGATCGACATTGGACGCACCTCCAGGTCCTCCGGACAGATGTCCGACGAACTGGATGCTACGTCCGGGGTGGGTCCCGGTCAACGGACGGGCACGACGGGAGGTGCGGACCCTCCCACCCTGAGCAGCGGCGACAGGAGGGGGATGCTTTACACCTGGGGTCGACGGGGCGACAGTGGCAGGGTCATGGCCTGTCCCCGGCACCGGCCTCCGCCGGCAGTGGTGACGCCGTGACGGGGCGCATCCTGGGCACGGTGGCCCTGGTGGCCGTGGTGGCCGCCGGCGGCAGCGTGTGGCTGGTGGTGCGGGACGAGCGGGGCCGGCACCGGGCGTCGAGCGCCCGGGTGGTGCGGGTCCTCACCGGGGCCAGCGCCGTGGTGGTGGCCGCCAGCCTGGTCGTGGTCCGCCCCTGGACCTGGGCTGCGGGCCTGGCCGCCGGCGTGGTCGGGGCCGCCGGGGCCGTCCACGTCCTGCTGCGGGCCCTCGAGCGCCGCCCCTCCCCCGCCCGGGGCGGGGACATCGTGGCCGCCTTGGCCACGGTCCTGGTGGCCTCGGCCCTGGTCATCGCCGGGGGCTTCGCCGTGGTGATCGACGGGGCGGCGCTCGCCCGGGGCCGCCCCACCCCCACCGACCACGGGGGGGCCGTCCTGGCCCGGCCCACCCTCGTCCAGGTCTTCTGGGGACCGGCGTGGGCCGCCACCCCGGCTCCGCCCGCCCTCGGACTGGCGGCCCGGTTCCAGCGCGATCTCCCCACCTCGTCCTGGGCCCGGGCCGTGGAGCACGCCGGCTTCGGGGTCCGGGGCTTCGCCGACGGCGGCTGCTGGGTCGACCCCGCCCCGCCCGCCGCCTCGCCCCGGTCGCCCGCCGTGGCCACCGGCACCGGCACCGGCCTGGTGCCGGCCGAGCTGCGGAAAGTCTTCTCGGGCCGGGACCGCCTCCGGCCCTGTCCCGGCGACACCGGCGGCACCGTCCCCGCCGCCCTGCCCCCCGACGCCGTGGTGGCCCTGTGGCTGGACCCCTCCGTGGTGTACGGGCTGGGCGGGGTCTCGGCCCACGGCACGACCCCGTGGCCGGGCCGGCCCTACGGGGTGGCGGTGGCCGGCTTCACCGGGGGCTGGGCCCGGTGGGGCACCCCGGCCTGCGCCACCAGCCCCTCGTGCCGCTCGGTGCCGCCCTACGCCGCCCCCACCTACGCCCTCAGCCACGAGCTGGTGGAGAGCGCCACCAATCCCTTCGGGCAGGGCTGGTTCGCCGATCCCCCCCTGCCGTGGTCGGCGCGGTACGTGCTCGACC
>DATJOV010000081.1:0-11450 GCA_035506735.1 Acidimicrobiales bacterium
ACCCCGGCCTCGGTGCAGGCCCGGCCCAACGCCGCCACGTCCTCGGGTTCGGCGCAGAGCATCCCCGACGCCCCCTGGACGAGGGGCTCGAGCACCACGGCGGCCAGCTCGGGGGCGTGGCGCTCGATGGTGGCCACGGCCTTGTCGGCCCACCCCGGCTCGTCGTAGCCGGGGGTGCGCACGGCGGCGAAGCGCAGCGGGTCGAAGACCTCGGTGCCGAAGCCCCCGTCGCCGAGGGACAGGGCGCCCACCGTGTCGCCGTGGTAGGCCGAGCCCAGGGCCACGTAGCGGCGCCGGCCGGGGACGCCCCGGTTGGCCCAGTACTGGAAGGCGATCTTGAGGGCCTGCTCCACGGCCGAGGCGCCGTCGGAGGCGAAGAGCACGTGGGCGTCGTCCACCGGCACCACGGTCGCCAGGGCCTCGGCCAGCTCCACCACCACGGTGTTGCCGTGGCCCAGCTGGGTGGAGTGGGCCACCTTGTCGAGCTGGCGCCGCACGGCGGCGTCGAGCTCGGGCACGCCGTGGCCCAGGGTGACGACCCACAGCGACGAGATGGCGTCGAGGTAGCGACGGCCGGCCACGTCCACGAGCTCGCGCCCCTCGGCCCGCTCCACCACGACGGGGGCGTTCTCGGCGTAGCTGGCCATCTGGGTGAAGCCGTGCCACACCACGGCGGCGTCGCGTGCCACCCAGTCGGCGGCCGGTCCCCCGCCCCCCTCCCCGCCGGTGGAAGGGGAGGGACGGGTGACGGTCGGCTCGCTCACACCGGGCAGTCTCCCCCCGGCCCCCCACGGCGGTCCAACGCTCCGGGGCGGGCCTCCGGCACTACCCCGCCGGCCCCGCGGCCGGAGCCCCCCGGGGCCGGCTCAGCGGGTGACGACGACGCTCGAGCCGTGCCCGAAGAGGCCCTGGTTGGCGGTGACGCCCACGGTGGCCCCCTCCACCTGGCGTCCCTCGGCCTGGCCCCGCAGCTGCCACACCAGCTCGCACACCTGGGCGATGGCCTGGGCCGGGATGGCCTCGCCGAAGCTGGAGAGCCCGCCGCTCGGGTTGACCGGGACCCGGCCCCCGAGGGCGGTGTCGCCGTCGCGCAGGAGGCGCTCGGCCTCGCCCTCCTTGCACAGGCCGATGTCCTCGTACCAGTCGAGCTCGAGGGCCGAGGACAGGTCGTAGACCTCGGCCACCCCGACGTCCTCGGGGGCCACCCCGGCCTCCTCGTAGGCGGCGGCGGCGATGGAGCGGCGGAACCCCGGGCCCCCGGCGCCGTCCACCGCCACGGCCGAGTCGGTGGCGAAGTTGGGCATCTCGATGACGGTCTGGGGAAAGCGCGGCGTCACCGTGGACACGGCGGGAATGGCCACCAGGGGCCCCGCCCCGGCGTGGTGGCGGGCGAAGTCCATGCTGGCGAGCACGAGGGCCGCCCCCCCGTCGGAGGTGGCGCAGATCTCGAGCAGGCGCAACGGGTCGGCCACCATGGGCGAGGCCAGCACCTCCTCGGCGCTGACCTCGGCCCGGTAGCGGGCGTAGGGGTTGGCCGCCCCGGCCCGGGCGTTCTTCACCTTGACGGCGGCGAAGTCGGTCTCGGTGGCCCCGAAGAGCTCCATGCGGCGCCGGGCGTAGAGGGCGAAGTAGGTGGGGTTCGTGGCCCCGAGGAGGTGGAACCGCAGCCAGTCGGGGTCGTCCCGGCGCTCCCCCCCCACCGGGGCGAAGAAGCCCTTGGGGGTGGTGTCGGCCCCCACCACGAGGGCCACCTCGCACAGGCCGGCCAGGATCTGGGCCCGGGCGGCCGCGATGGCGGTGGCGCCCGAGGCGCACGCCGCGTAGGCGCTGGCCACCCTGGCCCCGGTCCAGCCCAGGGCCTGGGCGAAGGTGGCCCCGGCCACGAAGCCGGGGTAGCCGTTGCGGATGGTGTCGGCCCCGGAGACGAACTGCACGTCGCCCCACGCCACCCCGGCGTCGGCCAGGGCGGCCCGTGCCGCCGCCACCCCGTACTCCACGAAGTTGCGGCCCCACTTGCCCCAGGGGTGCATGCCCACCCCGAGCACGGCCACCCGGCGGTCGTCAGCCACGGGCCACCGGCCGCCACTTCCACACCAGGTACTCGTGCTCGTCGTCCTCGTACAGCACGTCCAGGACCAGCTCGACCTCGTCCCCCACGGCCAGGTCCTCGACCGCCACCCCCGGGACCACCTGGCCCATGACCACCATCCTCTCCTCGGCCAGCTCGACGGCGGCGATGCAGAAGGGGACGTAGGGGTCGGCCGCCACGTACGGGGCCGGGGGGGTGTAGCGGGCGTCGGTGTAGGACCACACCCGCCCCCGCCGGCTCAGGGGCACCTCGTCGAACTCGGTGCCGTCGCAGGCGGGGTTGCGGCACAGGAAGCCCTCCCGGGGAAAGGCGTAGGTGCCGCACGTGCGGCACCGGCTGCCCAGGAGGGCCGGATCCCCCTCGGTGCGGAACCACCCCTCGACGGCGGGCACCCTGGTCTTGGCGGCCACCGGGGAAGTGTAACGCCCCGTCAGATGAGCCTCCCGGGCCGCCGAGGGGGGTCGGCGGCCCGGGAGGGCTGTGTCAGGTGCTCCTGGTCCCGGTGAAGGAGCTCCCGGTGTTCCCCGTCGTCCCGCCGTTGCCGGAGTTGCCGGTCCCGGTCGTTCCGGTCCCGGTGGTCCCCGAGGTGCCGGAGTCGCCGGTGTTCCCGGTGCCGGTGGTGGTCGAGGTCGGGCACTGGGCCTGGAGCCTGTTCACCTGGTTGGTCAGGAGCGCCTCGAAACGGGTCAGGGCCGCGATCTCCTGGTGGAGCCGGTTCGCCTGGCGACGTCCGTGGGGGGTCACCGCCTCGAGCCGGGTGAGCAGGGCCGAGACCTGGGTCTCCTCGTGCTGCAGCCGGGCGATGCGGTGCGATGCGTTCGTGCAGTGCGGTGCCGGCGCGGCCGCCGCCGTGCCGGCGGCGCCGAGGGCCATGGTGCCCGCCAGCGCCAATGAACCGACAACCCGTTTGATCATGGGGCAATCCTCCGTCTGTGTTGACCACATCACGTGGGTATTTTGACCACGCATTGTGTTCGTCACGCGAGGTCCCCAGGTGAAGGGGTACGGGGCCGGTGAGGCGGCCGGGGCGGAGTGTTGTGGGTCCGTCGTGATCGGCACCGGCCCGCCCGAGGGGGTCGTCGCGGCGGCCTCCTAGCATCGGCGGCCGTGGCGACCACCCTCACCTGGGTGCGGTACGGCCGGCCGGCGACGGCCGCCCTGCACCGGGCCGTGGCCGACGCCAAGGGCGGGGACCCCCTGGCGCCCGTCACGGTGGTGGTGCCCTCCAACAGCGTGGGGGTGGCGGCCCGGCGCCGGTTGGCCACCGGCGCCTACGGGTCCCTCGCCACCGCCGGCACGGGGCTCGCCGCCGTCGGCTTCCTCACCGTCTACCGCCTGGCCGAGCTGGTGGCCGCCCCGGTCCTGGCCTCGGCGGGGCGCCGCCCGGTGTCGACCCCGGTGGTGGCGGCCGCCCTGCGCCGGGCCCTGGCCGACGACCCGGGGGTCTTCGCCTCCGTGGCCGACCACCCCGCCACCGAGACGGCGCTCATCCAGGCGTACAAGGAGCTGCGCGACTGCTCCGTGGCCGCCCTGCGGAACCTGGGCCGGACGAGCGACCGGGCCCGCGACGTGGTGCGGCTGGCGGAGGCGGCCCGGCGCCTCCTGGTGGAGCGGTTCTTCGACGAGGAGGACCTCCTGGAGACGGCCTCCACCGTCATCGAGACGCGCCCGGCCGTCCTCGACGCCTTCGGGCCGGTCGTGGCCTACCTGCCCGAGCACCTGAGCCGCCACGGCGCCCGCCTGCTCGCCACCGTCGGGACGGCCCGGGCCCTGGCGGTGGTGGCCGGGACCACGGGGGACGCCGGGGCCGACGCCGACGTCGTGACGGCGCTGGGGCGCCTGCTCGGGGACGGCGTCTCCCCGCCGCCGGCGGGCGACGCCCTGGCCATGGTGTCGCCCGCCGCCACCCACCTCCGCAGCGCCTCGGACGCCGACGAGGAGGTGCGTGAGGCGATCCGGGTGGTGGTGGACGCCGTGCGGGCCGGGACCCCGCTCGACCGCATCGCCCTCCTCTACGCGGCGCGCCAGCCCTACGCCCGGTTGCTCCACGACCAGCTGGGCACGGCCGGGATCGACTACAACGGCACCTCGGTCCTCACCCCGGCCGTGCGGGCCACGGGGAGGACCTTGCTCGGACTCCTCGAGCTGCACGGGCGGGGCCTGCGGCGCGAGGACGTCTTCGCCTGGCTGGCCGGAGCCCGGCTGCGCCACGACGGGCGGTGGGCGCCGGTCGGGGCGTGGGAGCGCATCTCGCGCCAGGCCGGGATCGTGGCCGGTCGGGGCGACTGGGACGTGCGCCTGGCCCGCTACGCCGAGGACCGGCGGGCCGAGCTCGAGCTCGTGGAAGGGGATCCCGACGCCCCGTCGTGGAAGGCGGACCAGCTGTCGGGCGCCATCGACCGGGCCCTCGGCCTGCGGGGCTTCGTCCTGGCCCTGGCGGACGACATCGACGCCGCCGCGGCCACCCGCCAGTCGTGGTCGGCCCGGGCCCGCTGGGCCCAGGCCCTGCTCCGGCGCCTGCTCGGGGACGAGCGGGCCCGGCTGGCATGGCCTGCGGTCGAGCAGCGGGCGGCCCAGCGCGTCGAGGGCGCGCTCGACCGCCTGGCCTGTCTGGACGAGGTGGAGCCCGTCGTCGACCTCGACGTCTTCACCCGGACGCTGGCCCTCGAGCTCGACCAGGACCTGGGACGGGTCGGTCGCATGGGCGAAGGCGTCCTGGTGGGGTCCGTCGCCATGGGCGTCGGGCAGGAGCTCGACCTGGTCGTGGTGCTGGGCCTGGTCGAAGGGTCGTTCCCGAGCGCCGTGCACGACGATTCGCTCCTCCCCGACCACGAGCGGGCCGCCACCGGGGGCGAGCTCGTCCGGCGGGAGCAGACGGTCGAGCGCCAGCACCGCCAGCTCCTGGCCGCCCTGGCCGGCGCGGCGCGCCACGTGCTGTGCCTGCCGCGCGGCGACTTGCGCAAGAGCGCCGAACGCATCCCCTCGCGCTGGGCCCTCGAGGTGGGGTCGCTCCTGGCCGGGGGACGCCTGTGGAGCGAGGATCTCCTCGCCGCCACCGCCCCGTGGGTCACCCACAGCCCGTCCTACGACGCCGCCCTGCGGGCCCCGGCCTCGCCGGCCACGGCCCAGGAGCACCGCCTCCGCACCATCATGGCCGGGGGGGGAGGGGCGGGAGGGCTCGCCGCCGTGGGGGACGGCGTGCTCGCCGCCGGGGCGGACTCGGTGCAGAGCCGTCGCAGCCCGGCCTTCACCCGCTTCGACGGGAACCTGGGCGGGCTCGATCTGCCCTCGCCCGTCGAGCGGGCCGTCTCGGCCACCGCCCTCGAGGCGTGGGCCGCCTGCCCCTTCGCCTATCTGGCCCGCCACGTCCTCGGCGTGGAGGAGGTCGAACGGCCCGAGGACCGTCTCCGCATGGCGGCCACGGACCGGGGATCCCTCGTGCACGAGGTGCTCGAGCGCTTCGTGCTCGAGATGCTGGCCGAGGGCCGTCCGGCCCCGGGGGAACGGTGGAGCCGGGCCGACCGCGACCGCTTGCGGGCCGTGGCCGAGGCGGTGTGCGCCGACTACGAGGGGCGCGGCCTGGTGGGCCGGGCCATCTTCTGGGGCCAGGACCGCCGGGCCGTGCTCGCCGACCTCGACCGGGCCCTCGAGCTCGACAGCGACCACCGCCAGGCGCTGTGCTCGCGGCCCGTGGCGGCCGAGCTCGCCTTCGGCCTGCGCCACGCCCCCCTCGGCACCGTCGAGCTGCCCATCGCCGACGGGCGGCGGGTGGCCTTCCGGGGCAAGGCGGACCGGGTCGACCTGACGGCGGACGGGGCCCTCGACGTCATCGACTACAAGACGGGGAAGGCCGACGAGTACCACGGACTGGACGAGGAGCACCCGGTGGCGGGGGGCCGGCACCTCCAGCTCCCCGTGTACGGGCTGGCGGCCCGGGCCCAGCAGGGCCGGCCCGACGCCGAGGTCACGGCGTCCTACTGGTTCGTGTCCCGACGGGGCCGCTTCAAGCGGATCGGCTACCGCGTCACGGCGGAGGTGGTGGCGCGGGTGGGCGAGACGGTGGGACAGATGGTGGCGGGCATCGAGGCGGGAATCTTCCCGTCCGTGCCCTCGGCCGGCAGCACGGCGCGGTGGGTCGAGTGCGCCTACTGCGATCCCGACGGTCTGGGCGTGGTGGACCTCAAGCGCCAGATGGAGCGCAAGTACGGCGACCGGGCCCTGCGCCCCTACCTCGAGTTCGCCGGCCTGGCCGGGGCCGACCCGGAGCCGGGCCGTGGCTGACCGGGGGCGGGCGCCGGACCAGCCGGCCCGGGACCGCATCCGCCACGACCTCGGCGCCACGCTGTTCGTGGAGGCCGGGGCCGGCTCGGGCAAGACCACCGCCCTGGTCGACCGCATCCTGGCGCTGGTCGGCACCGGGGCGGTGGAGCTGCAGTCGCTGGCCGCCATCACCTTCACCGAGAAGGCGGCGGCCGAGCTGCGCGACCACCTGCGCCGAGACCTCGAGGAGGGGGCCGAGTCCGAGGCCGACGCCGAGGTGGCGGCCCGGTACCGTGCCGCCCTGGGCCAGCTCGACGCCGCCGCCGTGGGCACCCTGCACGGCTTCGCCCAGCGCCTCCTGGCCGAGCACCCCATCGAGGCCGGTCTGCCCCCCCGCCTCGAGGTGCTCGACGAGGTGAGCTCGGGCGTGGCCTTCGACGAGCGCTGGCGGGCGTTCCTCGACGACCTGCTGGCCGACGCCTCGCTCCGGCGCACCCTCCTGCTCCTGGTGGCGTGCGGCGCCCGGATCGACGTGCTGCGGGCCGTGGCGAGCGCCTTCGACGACAACTGGGACCTCGTGGCCGAGCGGGTCCGGCCCGCCGAGCACGACGTCCCGTCGGTCCACGACGTGGCGGCGCCGGTGTTGGCCGAGGTCATGGACCTGTGCGCCACGCCGTGCCGGGACCCCGGGGACGCGCTGCGGCTCCGCCTCGACGCCGTGGCGGCCTGGGCGGCCGAGACCGCCGCCATCGCCGACGAGTTCGACCTGCTGGGCGCCCTGAGCACCGACGCCGAGGCCGGTGCCCCGAGCTTCAAGCCGGGGAAGGCGGGCAGGCCCGCCAACTACGACTGCGACCCCGGCGAGGTGCGCGACCGCCTGCGCCGGGCCGGTGAGGCGCTGCTCGAGGGGGTGCGCGCCTCGGTGGCCGAGGCCTGCATGGCGCACATCGCCCCCCGCATCGCCGCATTCACCCTGGCGGCGGCGGCCGAGCGCCGCACGGCCGGGGCCCTGGAATTCCACGACCTGCTGGTCCTGGCCCGGGAGCTGCTGCGCCATCCCCGTCACGGACCCCAGGTGCGGTCCCGCCTGCACGGGCGCTATCGCCGCCTCCTTCTGGACGAGTCCCAGGACACCGATCCCATCCAGCTGGAGCTGGCCGTGCGCATCGCCGCGGCCGAGCCCGGGGACGATGCCGCGGGCACGGCCCCGTGGACCGACGTCGACGTCGGTGCGGGCCGGCTGTTCTTCGTCGGCGATCCCAAGCAGTCGATCTACCGCTTCCGCCGGGCCGACATCGCCATGTTCCTGGGCGCCCGGCGGCGCTTCGGCTCGGACACGGGCGGGCTGGTGGAGCTGACGGCCAACTTCCGCACCGGCGCACCCGTGGTGGCGTGGGTGAACGCCGTGTTCGCCACGCTCATCACCCCCTCCCCCGAGGCCGGCCTGCCCGTCGAGTCCCAGCCCCGCTACGTTCCCCTGCAGGCGGTGCGCCCCGCCGCCCCGGCCGGCCCGCCGGTGTGCGTGCTCGGCCGGGGCGAGCACCCCACCGGCACGTCGGCCGACGACCTGCGCCGGGCCGAGGCGGCGGAGGTGGCCGCCACCGTCGGCCGCATCGTGACCGAGGGCTGGGACGTCGGCGCCGGGGACGCCCCGGCCCGGTGGCGCCGGGCCCGCCTCGGCGACATCACCGTGCTCGTCCCCGCCCGGACGTCGCTCCCGTTCCTCGAGGACGCCCTCCAGTCGGCCGGGATCGCCTACCGGGCCGAGTCGAGCTCCCTCGTCTACGCCACCCGGGCCGTGCGCGACCTGCTCATGGTGGCACGGGCCGTCGACGACCCCACCAACACCCTGCAGGTGGTGGCGGCCCTGCGCACCCCCCTCCTCGGCTGCGGGGACGACGATCTCTTCCGCTTCAAGGTGGAGGGGCGCGGGCACTGGAACTACCTGGCCGACCAGCCCCCGGGCGTGGCCGGGGACGACCCCGTGCGCCGGGGCCTCGACTATCTCGCCGCCCTGCACGGGGAGCGCCACTGGCTGGGCCCCTCCGAGCTCCTCGACCGCATCGCCGTGGACCGCCGGGCCTTCGAGCTCGGCTTCGCCGAGGGCCGGCCCCGCGACGTGTGGCGCCGGCTGCGCTTCGTCGTGGACCAGGCCCGGGCCTGGCACGAGGCCACCGGGGGCAACCTGCGCCAGTACCTGCACTGGGTGGAGTCCCAGGCGGGGGAGGGGGCGCGGGTGGAGGAGGCGGTCCTGCCCGAGACCGACGACGACGCCGTGCGGATCATGACCGTCCACGCCGCCAAGGGTCTCGAGTTCCCCGTGACCATCGTCTCGGGGCTCTCCACCCGGCCCCAGAGCAACCTGGCCCGGGCCCAGGTGGTGTTCCCCGCCACGGGCGGGGTCGGCTACCGGGTGGGCAAGGGCCTGGTCACCTCGGCGTTCGAGGAGTGGACGCCCATCGACGAGCAGATGGCCTACGACGAGCGGATCCGCCTCCTCTACGTGGCCTGCACCCGGGCCCGCGATCACCTGGTGGTGTCGCTGCACCGGGCCGGGCGCAAGGGGGAGGCCAAGCCCGGCAGCGAGACCAACGCCGAGCTGCTGGTCCAGGGGATGGGGCCGGTGCTCGGGGAGCTGCCCGACGGGCCCGGCGACGCCGGCCCGGTCCCCGTGGCCCCCCCGGTACCGCCTCCGCCCCCCGAGCCCTTCGACCGGTGGTCGGCCGAGCGGGCCGCGGCGATGGCCCGGGCGTCGCGGCGCACCACGGTGTCGGCCACGGCGCTGAGCGACGAGGGGACCCCCGACGCCGGGCAGGAGCCGCTCGAGGGACTCGAGAAGCGCCCCCGCGACCTCGACCTGCCGCCGTGGCTCAAGGGCCGCTACGGCAGCGCCGTGGGCCGCGCCGTCCACGGGGTGCTCCAGGTGGTGGACCTGGCCACGGGGGAGGGCCTGGCCGCCGCCGTCAGCGCCCAGTGCGAGGCCGAGGCCGTGGTGGACCGGGCCGCCGACGTCGAGCGCCTGGCCCGGGCCGCCCTGGGCGCCCCGTCGGTGGTGGCGGCGGCGGCCGCCCCCCACTGGCGCGAGCTCTACGTCTGCGTCCCCCTGGGCGACCGGCTGCTCGAGGGCTATCTCGACCTCCTCTACCGGCGCCCCGGCGGCCTGGTGGTGGTGGACTACAAGACGGCGAGCACGGCCGACCCGGACGAGCTCGACCGCCGGGTCGACGGGTACCGCCGCCAGGGGGCGTCCTATGCCCTGAGCGCGGCGGCCGCCACCGGTGAGGCGGTGCTCGAGGTCGTCTTCGTCTTCCTCACGCCCCAGGGGGCGGTGGAGCGGACCCTCCCCGGCCTGGAGGAGGCGGTGGCCGAGGTCCGCGCCGTGGTGCTCGAGGGGGGCGAGGTCGAGGTCGCCTGAGCAACCTATGACGATGTTGTCAAGAGGCTGCCCCTCCAGGATGGAGACGCGTGGCATCGACCCCGCTCGGGCGGGATTCGAGGGTCAGGTGATGATGGTTCCGGTGCGCCTGGCACTGTTCGGCGAGGGCCCGAGCCCGCTCTCCGCGCTCGACCTAACGAGCAACCGGGTTCTTCCCAACAGCCCTCATCCGAGTTCGATGGGAGAGCGGGCGGGGCGCCCTGGCTCAGGTTCGGGTTCTACCCAAGGGCTGGTCGGGTTCGCCCCGCCCACGCCAGTGTCGCATCAAGCGGCGAGCGGCATCACCTCCGAGCCGCCGGCGATGGCCGGGTCCCAGGCCACTCGCTCGGTGACGACGACGAAGAGCTGTCGCAACAAGGCGGCGCCGAGCGCGGCGCGGGCCTTGCCGTCGTTCAAGGGGTTCTCAGCCCTGGTCCGCAGGTGGGCGTAGCGGGCCTGGAACACCGAGTTGTGCGGCAGCAGGCCCCAGACGGCCCGCCAGGCGGCGGTGCGGAGTCCGGGGCGGCCCCGGCCCGAGGTCTTGGTCTGGCCCTTGAAGTTGCCCGATTCGTTCGCCCGCGGCGCCAGGCCGGCGTGCTTGACCCAGGTGCGGGGGTTGTCGAAGCGGCTCGGGTCCCCGGTCTCGGCCAGGATGGCGGCTGCACCCACCACCGACAGGCCCTCGATACTGCACGCCAGCTCGTCGAGGCCGAGCTGGGTCATGACCTGGGCCATGCGGGACTCGGCCTCGGCCAGGGCGTCAAGGGCCCGACGCCAGTCGTCGAGGGCGAAGGCGGCCCGCTCGGCCGCCGCCGGCACCTCGCTCGTCACCCCACCGGGGCACTGCGCCGCGGCGAACGCTGCCTCGAGGATGCGCCGGCTGCGCCGGTGCGACCCCCAGTGGGGCAAGGCTGCGGTCACCGCCTCGGCGAAGCCCTCGAAGCTCATGGCGGCGATGGCGCCAGGATCGGTCGACACCTCGAGGCAGGCCCGCAAGGTGAGCGACCGCATGGGTTGAGCCGCCGCCTCGAGCAGGGCCGGCCAGTAGCATTCGAGCAGGTCCCGCAGACCCTGGCGGGCGGCGGTGGCGGCCACGAGCAGCTGGTTGCGTCGCATCCCCAGATGGCGCAGCCTCGACCACAGCCCCTCGGCCAGATAGGGCACGAAGCAGCGGCGTTCGCCGGTGAGGCGGGCGATGACGGTGGCGTCGGAGAAGTCCGAGCGGTTCTTGGTGAAGTCCTCGCCCTCGCGGGCCCGGGCCACGAGCATGGGGTTCACGCACACGAGCTCCACCCCACGAGCCGAGCAACGGTCGACCAGCGGCTTCCAACGATGCCCGGTGGGCTCGCAGGCCACCACCAGGCCCGAGAAGCCGGCCCGCTCGGCGATCGCAGCAGCCCAGGCGAGGATGTCGTCGATCACCCACGGCGACCCGCTGAACATCCGCTTGGCCAGGGTCTTCGACTCGTGGTCGGACACCACGGCGGCCTGTTTGGTCGAGGCCAGGTCGATCCCGACGATGGCAAGCTCGGGATGGACGATGGCCCGCAGCCTGGCCAGGCGCTCATTGCGCCGGTGATCGCCACGGGTCAGCTCGGGTCGCTTACGGTTGGACACGACATCCTCCTCGGGAATGGTTGGAACGCGAATCCGAACCCTGACCGGGGAGGATGTCCGCGTTCAACC
>DATJOV010000082.1:0-31631 GCA_035506735.1 Acidimicrobiales bacterium
TGCCAGCGCACGGCCTGCGCCAGGACACGGCGCTCCACCTCCCGGCCGATCCGGATCATATCGTTCACGCCGTCCTTGTGCGAGATGTGGGCGACATCCTGATGAATGATCGGGCCGGCATCGAGCTCCGCCGTGACGTAATGCGCCGTGGCCCCGATGACCTTCACGCCCCGGGCGAAGGCCTGGTGGTAGGGACGGGCCCCGGCGAAGGACGGCAGGAAGCTGTGGTGGATGTTCAGGATCCTCCCGGCGAAGCGCTCGCAGATGGCGGCCGGGACGATCTGCATGTACCGGGCCAGCACCACCACGTCGGGACGGAGGTCGTCCAGGAGGCGCCCGAACCGCGCGAATCCCTCCTGGCGGTCCTCGGCCGGGATCGGCACACAGAAGAACGGGACCCGGTACGAGGCGCTCAGCTCCTCCAGATCGGCGTGGTTGGACACCACACCCACCACGTCGCAGTGCAGGTCGCCCGTGCTCCACCGGTGCAGCAGGTCGACCAGGCAGTGACTCTCGCGGCTCACGCAGATGACCACGCGCTTGCGGGCCTCGGAGTCGGTGAGGTGCCAGTCGAGCCCGAACGCGTCGGCGACGTCGGCGAAGTGCTGCCCGAAGGTGTCGAGGTCGAGGCCGAAGCCCTCGGCCAGGATCTCGATGCGCTGGAAGAAGGTCCCGGTCTCCAGGTCGCCGTGCTGGGCCGCCTCGAGGACCCACCCGTCGTGCTCGGCGACGAAGCCGGTCACGGCGGCCACCACCCCGACGCGGTCGGGACAGCTCATGGTGAGGATCAACCGTCGCATGGTCTCCTGTCACGAACGGGCCGGAGCCGCGGGCGCTCCCCCGTTCGCCGCTCGTCCGGGCGGATCGGCGTCGCAGACCGTAGCGGACGTCCCGACAGGCGGTGACCCGAGAGCCGGCGACGCCCTCGAGGGTGCAGCGGATGCACGGTCGGGCTGGGGAGATTTGAACTCCCGACCTCTTGACCCCCAGTCAAGCGCGCTAACCAAGCTGCGCCACAGCCCGTGACTCCAGTGGGGAGCGACTCTACCCCACGGGGCGAATCGCCAGGCCCTCCCGAGGCGGTCCCCGACCGGGCCTACGTCGGTCCCCGCCCCTCCCCCCGTGGCCGGGGGCGAGCAGGCACCGGGCCTCGGCCACCAGGTCGGTGGCCCCGCCCGGGCCGAAGGCGGTGCAGCGGGCGAAGAGTGACGGGGCGACGACCAGGGCGTGGCGCGGGCGCGCCGCCCGCCATACGAGCGCCCCGGACTGCAGTGCGGGCCCCCGTCCCAGGGCCTCGGTCACGATCCCGGTGAGGTTGGCGTCGGCCGCCAGGGGCACCCGCCCGCCCCGGGCCGGGACGAGCACCGCCAGCGTGACGCCGAAGCGCAGGAGGGCCCGCCGCATGGCGGTCACCGAGGACGGCGTGGGCGGCGCCGGGGGGAACTGGAAGATCCCCTGGGAGTAGGGGATGGCGGGCACCCGGGAGGTCTCGGGTCCTGCCCCCTCGGCCGTGAGGAAGCGCATGCCGTCCACGGCCTGCCACGCCAGGATGCGCCCGTAGGAGCCGGGGCCGGGGTGGGGGAATGCGACCACCACCTCCCCCGGCGCCAGGTCCGGGGCGCGCTGGGCGTACCAGCGCGGCATCCCGATGGGGGTGACGACCAGGGGGAGGACGCCCAGCTCGGTCGTGGCCATGGGGACCACCGCCCCCAGGGCCACCACGGCGGCGCCGGCGCCGGCCAGCAGGGTCCGGCCCCTCGCCGCCGGCCCGGGCCCCGAGCCGGCCACGGCGTCGTGGACGTGGTCCACCACGATGCCCACCACCACGGCCAGGCACAGGAGGGCCACCGCCATGAACCGCACCGGGATGACGTTGCGCAGGAGGGCGGCGCCGGCCAGGGCGCGCCACGGCGCCCACCACAGCCTGGGCTCGGTGCCGGCGCTCAGGACGGCGGTGAGGGCGCCCACGGCGGTGAAGCACCACAGGGCCCGGTCCCGCCGCCACAGCGCCAGCCCGAGCGCCGCCACGACCAGGGCACCGATCCCCACGGCGGCGCCGTCGGGCAGGGGCCGCCCCACGTACCCGGCGGCCAGGGCGATGAGATCGCCGGCCCGGTTGGTGGGGGCCAGGCCGAGGAGGCCTCGCCACGTCGTCCCCTCCTTGCTGAGGTCGATCCCGGCCCAGATCTGGCCCGGGATGTGGGCCGGCCCGTCCAGGGCGAACCACACGGGATAGGCGAGGACGGCCGCCCCCGACACCGCCGCCACCCCCAGGCCCGCCAGGGCGTGGCGCACACGGCGGCGAAGGGCGTGGCGGCACCACAGCAGCCCGTGGACGACGAGGAGCACGACGGCGCCGGCGGCGCTCACCGCCACGATGGCCAGGATCTCGGTGCTGAGGAAGAACTGGAGGACGACGAGGGCGGCCAACCCCGCCCCGCCCCACAGGGGACGGTGGCGCTGGCGCACCAGCAGCTCGTCGAGTGCGGCCACGAAGAGCGGGAGCAGCGTGAGGGCCGAGGTCATGACGTGGCCCTCGGCCAGGCTCCCCACCATGAAGGGCGAGAAGCCGGTGACCAGGCCGCTCGTGAACGCAGCCGGGGCCCAGTGCGTCCAGCGGCGCACCAGCCAGAAGGTGCTCAGCGCCGTGAGGGCCGGAGCCAGGGTGAGCGCCACGTTGAGCGTGGCGATGGGCCCGAACAGCCACGTGACGGGGGCGAGCACCACCCCAGCCAGAAGCGAGCTGGTATTGGCCAGGAGGTTCACCCCGTAGGGGTGGTACATGAAGGAGGAGAAGAAGGGGTCGAGGCCGTGGGCCATGGCGTAGGCGGGCCAGGCCAGGAACCAGGTGATGAGCCCGGGGTCCCCGCAGGCGCACACCGAGGTGGAGGTGGGATGGGTGCTCCACACGTGCCACCACACCCCGACGGCCAGGGCCAGGTAGCACCCCCCCGCCGTCGCCACCACCACGGCGGGCCCTGGAGCCGCACGGCGCCCGTCCGGCGCCGTCCCGGTGAAGGGCGGACCCGGGGCCCCCGACGCGGCCGCGCCCGAGGTGACGGGGAGCGACCCACGCACGACCCACCTCCTGCGTCGACGACCGACGGCGCCGGGATCGGCGGTGGGTCGGGGGCCGCGCCGTGCCGCACTCGACCGCCGACGGGATCATGGCGCCGTGGCGCGGATCCTAGGACCGCCCCCGCCCGCGGCCGTGGGATTGGGCGGGGCCCGGTGGTACCGTGGAGGCGGCATCGCCGGGGGGTCTGGGTTGGAAGAGCAGCCGTTTCTGTCCGTGCTGGTTCCCGCCTACAACGAGGCTCGCACCCTGCACGACGTGGTGAGCGCCGTGCGCAAGGTGCCCGAGGACCTCGAGATCGTGCTCGTGGACGACGGCTCCGAGGACGGCACCTGGCCCATCATGGAGAGCCTGGACGACGGCGCCCGCGTGCGGGCCTTCCGCCACGAGGTGAACAAGGGCAAGGGCGCCGCCATCCGCACCGGGCTGGCCCAGGCCCGCGGCGAGCTGGTCCTCATCCAGGATGCCGACCTCGAGTACTCCCCCGACGACTACGGGACGCTGCTCGAGCCCATCAGGGCGGGCCGGGCCACCGTGGTGTACGGGTCGCGCACCTTCTCGAGCCACGCCGCCTACAGCTTCTGGTACGTCATGGGCAACCGGGTGGTGACCCTCACCACCAACGTGCTCTTCAACTGCTACCTCTCCGACATGGAGACGGGGTACAAGGTCATGCCCCTGGCCGTGGCCCGGGCCCTCGGCATCCGGGCCAACGGCTTCGACCTCGAGCCCGAGATCACGGCCAAGCTCCTGCGCATGGGGCACAAGATCTACGAGGTGCCCGTCAGCTACGCGGCGCGCTCGCGGGCCGAGGGCAAGAAGCTCACCGCCGCCGACGGGCTCAAGGCCATCGGGACCCTGGCCCGCTACCGCTTCTGGCGCCCCCCGGCGACCGGGGGCGGCGCCTGACCCGAGGCGGCCGGGTGCCGCGGCGCGCCGGGCTCAACGTGGCCCACCGCCCACCCGATACCTTCCCCGGGCGGCCCGGGCCGCGCCACGGCGCCGGCCCGGACGAGCGGAGGAGGGCGCCGGTGCGGACACGGCGGGGACGGGGTCCGGGCGGACGGGCGCGGTGGGGACCGGTGTCGGCGCTCGCCCTGGTCCTGGGCGTCGTGGCTGCGGCCGGCCCCGCCCCGCCGGCCGGGGCGGCGACCGCTGCGTGCCGGCCCGCCCCCGGAGCCGACCTGGCCGGGTGCGACCTGGCCGGGGCCCACCTCCCCGGAGCCGACCTGGCCGGGGCCCGTCTGGCCGGCGCCGACCTGGCCGGCGCCGACCTGACCGGGGCCGACCTCGACGGCGCCGTCCTGCGCAGGGCCGACCTGCGGGGCGCCCGTCTGGGGGGCGCCGGCCTGGTGGGCGCCGACCTCACCTCGGCCGCCCTCAAGGGGGCGGTGGTGGGTGGGACCCAGCTGGCCCGGGCCACCCTCTTCGACGCCTCCTCGGGCCTGCTGGGGGGCGCCCCCGCCTCCTACCCCCCGTACTACGTCCTGGTGGACGGCTACCTGGTGGGGCCCGGGGCCGACCTGGCCGGGGCCGACCTGGCCGGGGTCGACCTGGCCGGGGTCCACCTGCGCTTCGGCTACCTGACCGGCACCGACCTGCGGAAGGCCGACCTGGCCGGGGCCGAGCTGCGCCACGCCTACCTGCACCACGCCGATCTCATCGGCGCCGACCTGGCCCGGGCCGACCTCCTCGACGCCCACCTCCTCGATGCCGCCCTGGCCGGCGTGACGTGGTACCTCACCACCTGCCCGGACGGCACCAGCAGCGCCGATGACGGGGGCACCTGCGCCGGCCACCTGTGAGGGGCTCCGGTCGGGGCCACCCGTGCGGGGCCCCGGGTCGCCCGTCAGGCGTGGTGGACGACCCAGGTGATGCCCTGGTAGGCGCGCCAGCCCAGGTACACGGCGGTGCCGGCGATCATGAGCTTGAAGTGCCAGGGGATCTTGCGGTGCTCGTGCAGCGCCTCGCCGCACGCCGGGCACGCCCCCGCCTCGGTGACGTCCTCCTCGTCCACCATGGCGTCGCACGTCTCGCACCACGGCACCTCAGTCCGCTCCTCCCCCGCCGCCGGCCGTCCCGGAGCGCCCCGTCCCGGCGCCGCTCACGACCCCACCCGCACCCGCAGCTTCATGGGGGTGGGGCCGATGTCGAACTGCTCGCGCAGCTTGCGCTCCACGTAGCGCAGGTAGGGGGCGGGGAGGCGCCGGTTGGCGAAGAGGGTGAAGGTGGGAGGGTCGGTGGCCCCCTGCACCCCGTAGCGGATGCGGGCCCCGGGGGCGGCGTGGGCGGCCTGGATGGAGCGCAGGGCCCGGTTGAGCTCGCCCGTGGGGATGCGCTGGTGGTAGGCCTCCTCCGCCGTGGCCAGGGTGGGCAGGATCTTGTGCACCCCGAGCCCGGTGCGGGCGCTCACCTTGACCACGGGTGAGGCCCCCAGGAAGGCCAGGCGGTCCTCGGTGTCCTCGACCACCTGTCGCCTGGTCTCGGTGTCGAGCTCCTCCCACTTGTTGAGCACCACCACCACCGGGCTGCCCGAGGCCCCGATGCGCTCGGCCAGGCGCTGGTCCTGATGGGTCACGCCCTCGGTGGCGTCGATGACCAGGAGCACCACGTCGGCGCGGTCCAGGGCCTGCAGGGCCCGCACCATGGCGTAGTACTCGGTGCCCTCCTCGGTGCGCGACCGGCGGCGCATCCCGGCCGTGTCGATGAAGCGCAGGAGGCCGGCCTCGGTCTCGAGGAGGGTGTCGATGGCGTCGCGGGTGGTGCCGGGGAGGTCGTGGACCACCGACCGCTCCTCCCCCAGGAGGCGGTTGAAGAGGGTGGACTTGCCCACGTTGGGCCGCCCCACGATGGCCACGGACGTCGCCCCGTCGCCCGGGGCGGGGGGCGGGGCCGCCCCGCCCGGCGCCGCGGCGTCCTCGGCGACCACCTCGCCCTCGTCCGTCCCGGGTACGGGTCGGGCCGGTCCGGGCGGGGGCAGGAGGCTCACCACCTCGTCCAGGAGGTCGCCCGTGCCCCGACCGTGCAGGGCGCTCACGGGCCACGGATCTCCCAGCCCCAGGGACACGAACTCCCAGGCGTCGACCTCACGCCGGTCGTTGTCCACCTTGTTGGCCACCAGCACCACGGGGGCCCCGGCCCGCCGCACCACCCGGGCCACGTCCTCGTCCTCGGTGGTGACGCCGACGGCGGCGTCCACCACGAGCAGCACCACGTCGGCCCCGGCCACGGCCCGCTCGGCCTGGCCCGCCACCTTGGCGTCGAGGGCGTCGCCGCGCCCCAGCCATCCCCCGGTGTCGACCACCACGAAGGGCCGCCCGTTCCACTCCGCCTGGAGCTCGAGTCGGTCCCGGGTCACGCCCGGCTTCTCCTCCACCACGGCGGCGCGCCGGCCCACCACCCGGTTGACGAGGGTGGACTTGCCCACGTTGGGCCGCCCTGCCACAGCCACCACGGGCGTGCGCTCCGGCACCGCCACCACCGGCGTGCGCTCCGGCACCGCTACCACCGGCGTGCGCTCCGGCACCGCCACCACGGGTGCGCGCTCCGGCACCGCCACCACCGGTGTGCGCTCGGGCACGGCCACCACGGGCGTGCGCTCCGGCACCGTCTCGTCGTCGGGCCCGTCGGTGGCCCCGTCGTCGGCGCTCACCGTGCCCCCACTGTGGCCGGCGCCGCCAGGGCGCGGCGCAACGAGGCCCCGTCGCTGCGCACGACCTCCACCGGTCGGGGGAGCTCGGCCGGGGTCATGCCGTCGAGGAAGCGGCCCTCGGACAGGCAGACGTCGGGGAGCAGGTAGCGCTGTCCCTCGGGCTCGTCGGCGAGGGCCCGGGCGATGTCGGTGCCGGTGAGGAGCCCGGTCACGGCGATGTTGCCCCCGAAGAAGCGGTTGGGCACCACCACCAGGCGGGCCGCCTCGTGGCCGGCGGCGAGGAGGGGGCCGAGCACGGCCGCCCCGTACTCGCCCGTCACCACGGCGGTGGGCCCGCCCCCCCGGACGGGGGCGGTGCCCAGGACCACGGGCGTCGGCGCCCCGGCCCGCGCCGCCCGGTAGCCGGCTGGAGGGGCGCCGTCGACGGCGGCGAAGAACCCGGGGCGGGTCCCGAAGGCGGCGTCCTCGTCGCCCCCGAAGGCGGCGGCGAAGGCCCGGGCCATCCCCACCCCGTTCTCGTGCTGGGGGAAGCCGTCGTAGGCCTCGGCGGCCGGGAAGGGCCGGCCCGCCAGGAGGTAGTACTCGTCGGCGGCGTACACCAGGCGCCGCCCCAGGGCGCCGAGGCACAGGGCCTGCCACTGCTCCACCGCGTCCACCACGGCGGCGGCCTCGTCGGCGCGGTGGGGCCGCATGGCGGGCTCGGTGGTGTGGTCGCTCACCCCGAGGGGCACGCAGGCGGCGGTGGCCAGCTCGGGGTACTCGTCCACGATCCCGGCCAGGGTGCCCTCGAGGACGGCCCCGTCGTTGACACCGGGGCACACCACGATCTGGCCGTGCACCTCGATGCCCCCGTCGAGCAGGGCACGCAGCCACCGCAGGCTGGTGGCGCCGCGCCGGTTGCGAAGCATGCGGGCCCGCACCCCGGGGTCGGTGGCGTGGATGGACACGAACAGGGGGGACAGCCGTTCCTCCAGGACGCGCTCGAGGTCGAGCTCGGTGAAGCGGGTGAGGGTGGTGAAGTTGCCGTACAGGAAGGAGAGGCGGTAGTCGTCGTCCTTCAGGTACAGGCTGCGGCGCATGCCCGGCGGGAGCTGGTAGATGAAGCAGAACTCGCAGTGGTTGTCGCACGTGCGGACCCGGTCGAAGACGGCCGAGGACACCTCGATCCCGGCCGGGGTGCCGGCCTCTTTGTCCAGGGCCACGGTGAGCTCGTGGTGGCCCCGGCGCACCTCGAGCTCGGGATGGGCGTCGTCGACGAGGAGGCGGTACTCGATGACGTCCCGGGGGGCGCGCCCCCCCACCAGCACCAGCTCGTCGCCCACCTGGAGGCCGGCTCGGGCCGCCGGGGACCCGGGGGCCACCGACACGACCCGGGGCCCCGACATGGTGCCCAGGCTACCCGGGGCCGCCGACGGTCCCGGTAGCCTGGGACGATGGCCGTGGAGCGCGTCCTGCTGGCCTCGCCCCGGGGCTTCTGCGCCGGGGTGGAGAAGGCCATCAAGGCCCTGGCGTGGATGGTGCGGGTGTTCGAGCCCCCCGTCTACTGCTACCACGAGATCGTCCACAACCGGCACGTGGTGGAGCAGTTCCGGGCCCGGGGCGTGGTGTTCGTGGACGACGTGACCGAGGTCCCGGCCGGCGCCCCCCTCATGCTCTCGGCCCACGGGTCGGCCCCGGCCGTGGTGCGCGCCGCCCGCGACCGCCACCGGGTGGTCGTCGACGCCGTGTGCCCCCTCGTCACCAAGGTCCACCACGAGCTCAAGGTGCGGGCCGGGAAGGGCTACACCGTGCTGTACGTGGGCCACGAGGGCCACGAGGAGGCGGTAGGGACCATGGCCGTGGCGCCCGAGGCGGTGCTCCTGGTGCGGGACGAGGACGACGTGGAGGCGGCCGCGGCCGAGCTGGCCCCCGACACCCCCGTGGCCCTCCTGGCCCAGACCACCCTCAGCCACGACGAATGGTCCGAGGTGATGCGCCGGGCCACCGAGCGCTTCCCCGCCCTGTGGATGCCCAACCGCTCCGACCTGTGCTTCGCCACCACCAACCGCCAGGCCGCCCTCAAGGCCATCGCCGGGCGGGCCGACGCCGTGGTCGTCATCGGGTCGGACAACTCCTCCAACACCCGGGCCCTGGAGAAGGTGGCCCGGGCCTCGGGCTGCCCCCGGGTCCTGCGGGTCAACGAGGCCGACGAGCTCCCCGCCGACCTGGCCGGGACGGTGGGGGTGACGGCGGGCGCCTCGGCCCCCGACGAGCTCGTGGCGGCCGTGGTGGCCCGCCTCGCCCCCCGGGGCGGGGTGGAGGAGGTCCACGTCACCGACGAGGACGAGTACTTCCCGCCCCCGCCCGAGCTGCGCGACCTCCTGCGGGGGCTCGGGGCGGTGCTGGCCCTGGGGCTGTGGGCCCCCCCGCCCGGTGCCGGCGCCGACGAGGGGGGTGGCCCCGGGACCGGGGACCGCCAGGTCTCGGCCGCCGACGTCCTCGCCGTCCTGGCCGGTTGAGCGACCCCGCCGCCGGCACCCTGCGCCTGGCCAGCCCGGCGGGCCGCTGGGTCCTGACGGCGGCGGTGCTCGGCTCCACCCTGGCGGCGATCGACTCCACCGTGGTGGGCATCGCCCTCCCCGCCATCGGCCGCACCTTCTCCCTCTCGGTGTCCAGCCTGCAGTGGGTGGTGAGCGCCTACCTCCTGGCCCTGGCCGGGCTCCTCCTGGTGGGCGGGGCCCTGGGCGACCGCTACGGCCGGCGCCGGGTGTTCCTGGTGGGGACGGCGTGGTTCGCCCTGGCCTCGGCCCTGTGCGCCGCCGCCCCCGACGCCACCGTGCTCATCGGGGCCCGGGCCCTCCAGGGCGTGGGCGGGGCCCTCCTCACCCCCGGGTCCCTGGCCATCATCCAGGCCTCCTTCGCCCCCGACGACCGGGGCCGGGCCATCGGGGCCTGGTCCGGGCTGGGCGGGGTGGGCACGGCCGTCGGGCCCCTGGTGGGCGGGGTGCTCATCGGGGCGGCCTCGTGGCGGGCCATCTTCCTCATCAACCTCCCCCTGGCGGCGGCGGTGCTGGTCCTGGGCCGCCGCCACGTCCCCGAGAGCCGCGACCCCTCGGCCCGGGGGCGGGTGGACCTCCCCGGCGCCGCCCTGGTGACGGCGGGCCTGGTGGGGCTGGTGGCCGCCCTCATCGCCGCCCCGGGCCGGGGCTGGAGCGCCGCCCCGGTGCTGGGCGGCCTGGTGGGAGGGACGGCGTGCTTCGGGCTCTTCGTGGCCCGGGAGCGCCGCACCCCCAACCCCGTCCTGCCTCTGGGGATCTTCCGGGTCCGGCAGTTCAGCGCCACCAACGCCGTCACCTTCGTCGTCTACGCCGCCCTGGGCGGGGCCCTGTTCCTCCTGCCCGTGCAGCTGGAGGTGGTGGCCCGCTACTCGGCCCTCGAGGCCGGGGCCTCGCTCCTCCCCCTGACCGCGCTCATGCTGGCCTTCTCGGCCCGCTCGGGGATGGTGGCCGCCCGCATCGGGCCCCGGCGCCAGATGGCCCTGGGCCCGGTGATCGTGGGGGTGGGCATGGTGCTCCTGCGCCTCGTCGGCCCGTCCGGGTCCTACCTCACCGCCGTGCTCCCCGGAGTCCTCGTCCTGGGCGTGGGCCTCGTCATCACCGTGGCGCCCCTCACCGCCACGGCCCTGTCCTCGGCCCCGGTCGAGCACGCCGGGATCGCCTCGGCCGTCAACAACGACGTGGCCCGGACCGGGAGCCTCATCGCCGTGGCCGAGCTGCCCGTGGTGGCGCAGGTCGGAGGGCGCAGCTACCTGCACCCCGCCGTGTTCGCCGCCGGGTTCCGCACCGCCGTGGTGGTGGCCGGGGTGGCCGCCGCCGCCGGCGGGGTGCTGGCCGCCGTCCTGGTGCGCGACCACCCTCCCGCTCCACCCTCGGGGGGGGAGCCCGCCCCCGCCCCGCCGAGGGCCCTGTCGTGCCCGCTCGAGGCCACCCCGCTGGCCGCGCCGGCCCACGCCGGCGCCGAGCGGGCCTAGGACCGGGCGCCCTCAGCGCCGGGCCGCCGCCTGGGCCTCGGCCCGGTCGTAGAGGCGCTGGAGCTCGGCCGCCAGGGTCTCGGTCAGGGCGTGCACCTGGCTGCGCGGCACCCGCCCCTTGGCCGAGCGGGCCGGCGCCGGCAGGGGCTCGCCCACCACCAGGTTCACCTTCACCGGGCGCACCATCTTCGACCCCTTCGGCATGGCCTGGGCCGAGCCCCCGATGCCGATGGGGACGACCGCCGCCCCGGTGCGCGCCGCGAGGAAGGCCGTCCCCTCCCGCAGGTCCTCGACCACCGGCCCCGAGCGCCGGGTGCCCTCGGGGAAGAGGATGAGGACCTCGTCGCGCTCGAGGACGTCCTGGGCCCGGTCCAGGGCCAGGCGGTCCGCCCCCTCGCGGTGGACGGGGAAGGCCCCCACGTTGTCGAGGAAGGCCCCGAGGAGACGGTGGCGCCACATCTCCTCCTTGGTCATGTAGAAGATCTTGCGGGGCGTGACCTCCGACACCACGAAGAAGTCCAGGAAGCTGCGGTGCACGGGGGCCAGGATGACCGGGCCCGTGGCCGGGACGTTCCCGGCCCCCTCCACCTCCACCCGGAAGTAGGCGCGGTTGGCGGCGTGGGCCAGCCACCGCAGGCCCCGGTAGACGCCGTCGGGGAAGCGCACCGCCATGTGGCGGTCGGGCACGGGCCGCTCCAGGGTCACAGACACCCGAGCACCTCCTCCAGGACGGCCCGGGCCGACTTGCCGGTCGAGTCGATCACGGTGGCGTCGGCGGCCACGTCGTCGGGCGAGGGCAGGGGCGAGGTGGACCGGGTCGAGTCCAGGGCGTCGCGCCGGGCCAGGGAGCGGGCCACGTCGTCGATGCTGCGCCCGTCGGCCCGCTCGGCGGCGCGCCGCTCGGCCCGGATGGTGGGGGCGGCCGTCAGGTAGATCTTGAGGTCGGCGTGGGGGAGCACCACGGTGCCGATGTCACGCCCCTCCACCACGCCCCGGCCCCGCCCCTCGACCCAGGCCCGCTGGCGGCGGACCAGCTCGGTCCGGACCTCGGGGTTGGCGGCCACCTGGGACACGGCCGCGTCGACCTCGGCCGAGCGGATCCCGGCCGTGGCGTCCTCGCCGTCCACCACGACCCGCTCGCCCACCTCGATGGTGGCGGCCCGGGCCAGGCGGGCCACGGCGGGGGCGTCGGCCGGATCGATCCCGTGGCGCAGGGCCGACCACGCCACGGCCCGGTACATGGCCCCGGTGTCGAGGCGTTCCATCCCCAGGTGCTCGGCCACGGCCCGGGCCAGCGTCGACTTGCCGGCCCCGGCCGGCCCGTCGATGGCCACCACCCGGATGTCACCCATCCCCGTCACCCCGGTCCCTCACCCCGGCCCGCCGGCGGTCAGCGCGGCCAGGTGCTCGGTGAAGCGAGGGTAGCTGGTGGCCACGGCCTCCCACCCCGCCACCCGGGTGGTCCCGGGGGCGGCCAGGCCGGCCACGGCCCCGGCCATGGCCATGCGGTGGTCCCCGCCGGCGTGCAGCGCCCCGGCCCGCAGGGCGCCGGCCCCGTGCACCACCAGGGTGTCACCCTCGGCCTCGGCCCGGGCCCCGAAGGCCCGCACCAGCCCGACCACCCCGGCCAGGCGGTCGGACTCCTTCACCCGCAGCTCCCCCACCCGGCGGAACTCGGTGGTGCCGGCGGCGCAGGCGGCCGCCACGGCCAGCACCGGGACCTCGTCCAGCCCGGTGATCTCGTCCCCGTCCACCGTGGTGCCGTGCAGCTCCCCGGCCCGGGCCGTGACGTCGGCGGTGGCGGCCAGGTCGTCCGGGCCGGTGACGGGCTCCTCGGCCAGGTCGGCCCCCATGCGACGCAGCACGTCGAGGAAGCCCCGGCGCCCCGGCCCGGTGTAGATGCCGGCCACGGTCACGGCGCTGCCCGGCACCACGCACGCCGCCACCAGCCAGAAGGCGGCCTGGGAGGGGTCCCCGGGGACGTGCAGGGTGAAGGGGGCCAGGGCCGAGGGGCGCAGCCGCACCACGTAGCACCCGCCCTCCTCCCCCACGGCCAGGTCGGCCCCGCACCGGGCCAGCAGCTCCTCGGTGTGGACGCGGGTGGCCACCGGCTCGCGCACCACGGTCTCGCCCTCGGCCCCCAGTCCCGCCAGGAGCACGCACGACTTCACCTGGGCGCTGGCCATGGGGGGCGTGTAGTCGATGCCGTGCAGGGCGCCCCCCCGGACCCGCACGGGGGGCAGGCAGCGCGCCCCGCGCCCCTCGACCTCGGCCCCCATGGCCCGCAGGGGCACCGCCACCCGGTCCATGGGGCGACCCGACAGCGAGTCGTCCCCCACCAGCTCGGTGCGCCACGGCCGGGCCGCCACCACCCCGGCCAGGAGGCGCAGGCTGGTGCCGGAGTTCCCCATGTCGAGGGGGCCGTCGGGGGGCCGCAGCCCACCGGGCCCCGGACCCACCCGCCCGTCGTCGACCACGGCCCCCATCCGGCGCAGGGCCTCGGCCGTGCGGGCCACGTCCTCGCCGTCGGAGAGGCCGCGCAGGCGCGACGGCCCGGTGGCCAGGGCCCCGAGCAGGAGGGCCCGGTGCGAGACCGACTTGTCCCCCGGCACGCTCACCCTGCCCCGCAGGGGACGTCCCCCCTCCACCTCCAGGACCCGGCCCCGGGCCGCCCCGGCGGTGCGCAGCCCCGGGCTCACGCCAGGCTCCGGTGGGTGGCCCGGTAGCCGCGCTCGGCCAGGGCGGCGTGCAGCTTCATGGCGTCGTCGGCGTCCACCACCAGCACCAGCACCCCCCGGTCCCCCTCGGCGCTGTGGGCGATCTCGACGTCGAAGAGGTTGACCGAGAGGTCGAAGGCGGCCGTGGTCACCTCGTGCAGGGCGCCGGTGCGGTCGGGGACGGGGACGCGCAGCTCGGCCAGGCGCTCGGGGCGCACGGCCCGGGCCGGGAGCGAGCGGCGGGCCCCGGTGGCCCGGCCGAGGACGGCCAGGAGCTCGTCGCGCCGCCCCCCCGCCACCCGGTCGCGCATGGCCGTGAGCTCCACCACCACGGCGTCGAGGGCCCGCACGATGGCGTCGGCGTTCTGGGTGCACAGGTCGGGCCAGATGGC
Organism: Acidimicrobiales bacterium; assembly: GCA_035506735.1. Classification (GTDB taxonomy): domain Bacteria; phylum Actinomycetota; class Acidimicrobiia; order Acidimicrobiales; family UBA8190; genus DATJOV01. The sequence continues at coordinate 13,847 of DATJOV010000082.1, forward strand.
GGGGTCCCCGGCCGCCACCCGCGTCATGTCGCGAAAGCCACCGGCCGCCAGGCGCAGCAGGGCGGCGTGCTCGGCCGCCAGGCCGTCGGCCAGGTTCATGAGGGTGGCGGCGGTGAGGTGGGGGACGTGCGACACCACCGCCACCAGGGTGTCGTGCTGGTCGGGGGGCATGGTCACCACGTCGGCGCCGAGCGCGCCGAGCACGGGGCGGAGCCGGGCGTAGGCGCCGGGGTCGGTGGTGGCGGTGGGGGTGAGGACCCAGGTGGCCCCCACGAAGAGCTCGGCGTCGGCCCCCTCCACCCCGGCCTGCTCCGACCCGGCCATGGGGTGGCCCCCCACGAAGCGGGCGTCGGTCACCGCCGCCACCACCGGGGCCTTCACCCCGGCCACGTCGGTCACCACCACGTCCCGGGACCGGGCCCGGGCCAGGGCGGCCCGGGCCGCGCCGGGGACGGCCCCGGCCGGGGTGGCCACGAACACCACCTCGGCCTCGGGGTCCTCCCCCACGGCGTCGATCGCCTCGAGCTCGAGGGCCCGCCGGGCCCGGTCGGGGTCGACGTCGGTGCCGGTGACCCACCAGCCGCCCGCCCGTAGGGCGAGCCCCAGGGAGCCCCCGATGAGCCCGGTGCCGACGACCGCGGCCCGGCGGGCGCGGTCGGTGGCCATGCCCCGATGCTACCCAGGCCCGGCCCGTGGCCCGGTGGGGCGGGACCGGCCCGGCCCGTCCCGACGGGGGGTGGGGCCGGCCGCCCCGGCCAGGGCGCGCACCTCGGCCGGGGTGAGGTGGCGCCACTGCCCCGGGGCCAGGCGCCGATCGGTCAGGGGGCCGATGCGGGTGCGCACCAGGCGGCGCACGGGGAAGCCCACCGCCTCGCACATGCGCCGCACCTGGCGGTTGCGTCCCTCGTGGATGACGATGCGCAGCACCCCGGGGGCGACCACGCCCACCCGGGCCGGGGCGGTGAGGCCGTCGTCCAGGCGCACCCCGCCCCGCAGGGCCCGAAGGGCAGCGGGCGTGGCCACCCCCGCCGTCTCGGCCAGGTACTCCTTGTCCACGCCGAAGGAGGGGTGGGTGAGGCGCTGGGCCAGGGCCCCGTCGTTGGTGAGGACGAGGAGCCCCTCGGTGTCGGCGTCGAGGCGGCCCACCGGGAACACCCGGGGCTCGGCTGGGACCAGGGACAGCACCGTGGGCCGGCCCTGGGGATCGCGCGCCGTGGTCAGCACCCCGGCCGGCTTGTGCAGCAGGTAGTGGACCAGCCCCGGGGCCAGGGCCAGGGGCGCCCCGTCGAGCTCGACCCGGTCGGTGGCGGGGGCCACCCGCCGCCCGAGGGCCGCCACCTCGCCGTTGACGCGCACCCGCCCGGCGGCGATGAGCTCCTCGCACGCCCGCCTGCTCCCCAGCCCGGCCCGGGCCAGGACCTTCTGGAGCCGCTCCCCCTCGGGGGCGTCGTGGGGCGGGTGGGGACGGGGCGGGGGCGGGCCCCCCTCAGGCATCGGCGCCCGGGCGCAGGCGCTCCTCGAGCTGCTCCATGGCCTCGGGACCGGGCAGCAGCTCCTCCACCGGGGGGAGGTCGTCGAGGCTGAAGATGCCGAGCTTCTCCAGGAAGGCGGGGGTGGTCCCGTACAGGACGGGGGCCCCGGGCCCGGGAGCGTGGCCCACGGCGGCGATGTAGCCGCGCTGCTCGAGCAGGCGCACCACCCCGTCCACGTTGACCCCCCGCAGGGCCGCCACCTGGGCCCGGGACACGGGCTGGCGGTAGGCCACGATGGCCAGGGTCTCCAGCGCGGCCGAGGAGAGGCGCGACGAGACGCCCTCCATGGCGAAGCGCTCCACGAACGGGGCCATGTCGGGGTGGGTCTGGTAGCGGTAGCCCCCCGCCACCTTGGCCAGCACGAAGCCCCGCCCCTGCTCCTCGTAGCCGGCGGCGAGCTCGGCGCAGGCCGTCTCCACCCGCTCCACCGACATCTCCAGCAGCTCGGCCAGCATGCCCGGGGGAACGGGCTCCACCGCCGCCAGCAGGACGGCCTCGATGGCCCGGTACTCCTCAGGGGGCGGCACGGGGCCTCGCCTCAGCCGTCGTATTCCTCGACCGTCCCCCCACCGCCCACGGTGGAGAGGACCGAGGCACCGGCGGTCCAGATGACCACCAGGTCGCCGAAGGTCTCGCCCTGGTCGAGGGTGACCCAGCCCCGCTTGCACAGCTCCAGCAGGGCCAGGAAGCGCACGATGATCTGCATGCGGGTGGTGCAGTGGGCGGTGAGCTGGCGGAAGCTGGCCCGGCCCTCGCCCGGCAGGCGCTCCTCGAGCTCCCCCACCGCCTCGGACACGGTGACGGCCTCCACCGTGACGTGGGAGAGGTCGAGGACGAGCTCGGGCCGGACCGCGGTCCCCGTCACGAAGGCGGCGGCCAGGCGCCCGGGGGTGATCCCGGCCAGGAGGTCGGGGGCGAGGTCGCGGAAGCGCTCCTCCAGCCCGGCGATGCGGGGGATGGAGCGCTTGGCCCGCTCGACCAGCACGGCGAAGGTGTCGGCGGCGGCGGCGTAGGCCTGGAGCTCGAGCAGGCGGGCCAGGAGGCGGTCCCGCTCCTCGAAGGCCCCCAGCTCCTCGTCCTCGTCGACCTCGTCGGCCCCGGGGAGGAGCCGCTTGGACTTGAGCTCGACCAGGATGGCGGCGATGACCAGGAACTCGGTGGCGGTCTGGAGGTCGAAGGGCTGGCGGGCCGTGATCTCGGCCACGAAGGCGTCCACGATCTCGGCGATCCGGATGTCGTAGACGTCGACCTTGTGGTCGGTCACGAGCTGCAACAGGACGTCGAACGGCCCCTCGTACACGGGCGTCGAGACCTGCGCCACCACGTCACCGACGTTACCGGCTCCCCCCCGCTCCCGGTTGCATCCCGCGTGAGCAGGGGTCCCGTACCATGGCCGCCCATGGCCAGGGTGCTGTCGGGGGTGCAGCCCAGTGGGGAGCTCCATCTGGGGAACTACCTCGGGGCCCTCCGCGGCTGGGCCGAGGACCAGCACCGCTACGACGCCTACTTCTGCGTGGTCGACCTCCACGCCCTCACCCTCGACTACGACCCGGCCCAGCTCGCCCCCCGCACCCTCCAGGCCGCCACCAGCCTCATGGCGGCCGGCCTCGACCCCGAGGTGTGCACCCTCTTCGTCCAGAGCCACGTCCCCGAGCACCCCCGCCTGACCTGGCTGCTCGAGTGCACCGCCACGGTGGGGGAGCTGCGCCGCATGACCCAGTTCAAGGACAAGGGGGGCGAGCAGGAGGGGTCGCGGGCCGGGCTCTTCACCTACCCCGTCCTCATGGCGGCCGACATCCTCCTCTACGACGCCGACCGGGTCCCGGTGGGCGACGACCAGCGCCAGCACCTCGAGCTCACCCGGGACGTGGCCATCCGCTTCAACCACCGCTACGGGGACACCTTCGTGGTGCCCGAGCCGGCTGTCCCCACGGTGGCGGCCCGGGTCATGGACCTCCAGGAGCCCACCCGCAAGATGTCCAAGTCGGTGCTCTCCCCCCAGGGGACCCTCCTCGTCCTCGACCCCCCCGAGGTCCTCGAGCGCAAGGTGCGCCGGGCCGTGACCGACGCCGAGACCGAGGTCCGCTACGACCCCGAGGCCAAGCCGGGCGTCTCCAACCTCCTGGAGCTGCTGGCCTCGGCCACCGGGGCCGACCCCGCCGTGTTGGCCGGGGACTACGCCACCTACGGCGCCCTCAAGGCCGACACCGCCGCCGCCCTGGTGGAGCTGCTGCGTCCGGTGCGCCAGCGCTACGCCGAGCTCGAGGCCGATCCCGGCCACGTCACGGCCGTCCTCGAGCGGGGGGCGGCCAAGGCCCACGCCGTGGCCGGTCCCACCCTGGACCGGGCCATGCGGGCGGCCGGGCTCCTCCCTCCCCCGGGCGGCTTCGCCGCCTGATCGGCGCGGCGTGGCCCCGGGGCGCCGTCACGCCACGAGGTGGCCGAACCAGGAGAGCGCCGGGCTGAAGACATGGCCGAGGGCGCCGGGGAAGAGCACCACCACGGCCAGGGGGATGAAGATGGTGAAGGGACGCAGGCGGTAGTAGTGGGGCAGGGCCTGGCGGGGCAGGAGGCGCTCGAGGACGGCCGACCCGTCGAGCGGGGGCAGGGGGATGAGGTTGAAGGCGGCCAGGATGACGTTCACGAAGCCGGCCACGAACACGTACTGGGCCCAACCCGGCAGGTCCGACAGGTACACGCCGGCCGGGGAGCCGAGCCCGGCCTCTTGCCGAACCGGCGCCGGCACGAAGTGCTTCACCGCCGCCGCGCACAGCAGGGCCAGGAGGATATTGACGGCCGGGCCGACCAGCGACACCAGCACGGCTTGGTTGCGGGGGTGCCGGAGGCCGGCGATGTTGACCGGCACCGGCTTGGCGTAGCCGAGGATCCCCACGCCGCTCAGGGCCATGATGGCGGGCAGGATGATGGTCCCGAAGGGGTCGATGTGGGGGACGGGGTTGAGCGTGAGGCGCCCGGCTCGCTTGGCCGTGTCGTCGCCGCACGCCAGGGCCACGGCCCCGTGGGAGACCTCGTGGAGGATCACCGACGGGATCAGGGCGCCCAGCATGAGCAGCTCGAAGCTGGTGATCCTGTGCACGCGCACCAGCAGGACGAGCACGGCGACCCCGATGGCCACCCACACGACGGTGCGGGGGTCGCGTGGGCGTCGGGGGCGAGCCGACGGCGGCCCGCCCGAGCGGTCCGGCCACCGGGCCGACATGTTCACGTAGTCGGGCCCTCTCCCCGCCTGCCCCCCACCCCGGGGCGGCCAGGGCGCGCCGGGCTCGATGTACTCGGGGCGCTCCGGTGCGGGGTGCTGGCCCTCCCCCGGCGGCCACCACGATCCCTCCGGGGGCGGGGATCCCGGGTCGGGCGGCCCCGGGGGGCCGCCGTGCTCCTCCCAGGCGTCGGTCATGGCGGGGTCGCCGTCAGTGCTTGTGCTTGGCGGCGCAGTCGATGCAGTAGCGCGCCGCCGGCTTGGCTTCGAGCCGGAGGGGGTCGATGGGCTGCCCGCAGTCCTCGCAGCGGCCGTAGCTCCCCTGCCCGAGCTTGTCGAGGGCCCGCTCCACCTCGCCCAGGGTGTCCCGCAGGGTGGCTCCCAGGGCCTCCACTTCGCCACGCTCCGCGGTCACCTGGCTGGAGTCGGCGAAGTTGGAGTCATAGGTCAGGCCCGCGCCGGACAGACCCAGCTCCTCCAGTCTGGCCAGGAGCTCGGCCTTCTCCTCCTCCAGGAGGGCCCGGTAGTCGACGGTCGACGCCTCGGACTGCACCGGTACGAGACTACTGCCCCACCCCTCGCCTGGCGCGCGGATGGGCCTGCTCGTAGGCGGTGCGCAGGTGCTCCAGGGTGACCTTGGTGTAGAGCTGCGTGGTGGCGATGGAGACGTGGCCGAGCAGCTCCTGGACCACGCGGATGTCGGCCCCGTGGGCCAGCATGTGGGTGGCGCAGGAATGGCGCAGGACGTGGGGGTGGACCAGCTCCTCGATCCCGGCCGCCCGGGCCCGCTTCTTGAGGATGCCCCACACCCCCTGGCGGGTCAGCCGCCCCCCCCGGGCGTTCAGGAACACGGCCTCGGCGTCGCCCCGCCGGGCCCAGCGCCGGGGCTCGAGCAGTGGCCGTCCCCACGGCCCGAGCCAGTCCTCCAGGGCCCGGTCGGCGCAGCGCCCCACCGGGACCAGGCGCTCCTTGTCGCCCTTGCCCAGGACCCGCACCAGCCCGGTGTCCGAGCCCAGGTCGGCCAGGCTCAGCCCGGCCAGCTCCGAGACCCGCATCCCGGTCCCGTACAGGAGCTCGAGGATGGCCCGGTCCCGCAGGGCCACGGGGTCGTCGCCGGCGGTGGCGCCGAGGAGGCGGTCCACGTCCTCCTCCTCCAGGGCCTTGGGCAGGCGCCCGGGCAGGCGGCCCGTCTCGACGTCGGCGCTGGGGTCGTCCCCGGCCAGGCCCTCCTCGGCCAGGAAGCGGTGCAGGCCCCGGACCGCCGCCAGGGCCCGGGCCACCGAGGCGGCCCCCAGGCCCTCCGCCCGCCGGGCCGCCAGGTGGGCCTCGATGTCGCCCGGCCCGGCCCGCTCCGGGGCCCGGCCCCGGGCCCGGAGGTCGGCCTCGTAGTGGCGCAGGTCCCGCCGGTAGGCGGCCACGGTGTTGCGGGCCCGGCCCTGGTCCACCGCCAGCCAGGTGAGGAACTCCTCGCTCCCCGGGCTCAGCTGGCCCCCCTCGTCGTCGGCGGGGTCGGGGGGCCGGGGCCGTCGACGGCCCGCCACGACCGAGCCCGGCGTCACCCGGCCAGGGCCCGGCGGGCCAGGAGGAGCCCGGCCACGGTCTGGGCGTCGGTCAGGGCGGCGCTCGCCACCAGGGCGTCCACCTCGGCCAGGGAGACCTCCACCACCTCGATGGCCCGCTCCTCGGGTCCCTCCCGGTGCGGGGTCCCGGGGAGCAGCCCGGTGGCCAGGTAGACGAGGGTCTCCTCGTCGCAGAAGCCGGGGGTGTTGTGCAGCGTGGCCAGCAGCTCGAGGCGCCCGGCCCGCACCCCCACCTCCTCCTCCAGCTCGCGCCGGGCCGTGTCCTCGGGGGCCTCGCCCTCGACGTCGCGGGTGCCGGCCGGGATCTCGAGGAGGGTGTGGTCGAGCGGCCCCCGGAACTGGCGCACCAGCAGGGCCGTCCCGGCGTCGGTCACCGGCACCACGCACACCGCCCCGGGGTGGCGCACCACGTCACGGGTGAAGCGCTCCCCGTCGGGGGACTCGAAGGTGGCCCGCACCACGCTGATGCGCCACCCCTCGAAGCAGACCTCGTCCGGGCCCAGGTGGCGGAACCCCGCCGCGCCGTGGTCGCCGAGCCCCGCCTCAGGAGGGGGCATCGACGTCGGCGTCGATGGTGAGCAGGCGGGGCAGGCGGCCCTCGGAGCGCGCCAGGGCCGCCCCGAGGAGCTCGCGGAACAGGGGGTGGGGCCGGTCGGGGCGGCTCTTGAACTCCGGGTGGGCCTGGGTCCCGACCCAGAAAGGGTGACCGGGGAGCTCCACGAACTCCACCAGCACCCCGTCGGCCGAGGTGCCCGAGCAGTGCAGCCCGGCCTCCTCCAGCTTGGCCCGGTAGCGGGGGTTGACCTCGTAGCGGTGGCGGTGGCGCTCGGACACCACCGTGGTGCCGTACGCCCCGGCCACCTGGGAGCCGGCCTCGAGCTGGGCCACGTAGGAGCCCAGCCGCATGGTGCCCCCCATGTCCACCACCTTGTGCTGCTCGTCCATGAGGTCGATGACGGGATAGCTCGTCATGGTGTCGAACTCGCGGGAGTTGGCGGCCTCGAGGCCGGCCAGGTGGCGGGCCACCTCGATCACCATGACCTGCAGCCCCAGGCACAGGCCGAGGCAGGGGATGTCCCGGGTGCGGGCGAAGCGGGCCGCCTCGATCTTGCCCTCGATGCCGCGCTCGCCGAAGCCCCCGGGGATGACCATGCCGTCGAGCTGGAGCATGCGCTCGGTGTTGAGCAGGTCGGGGACGGTCTCGGCCTGGATCCAGTCGATGGCCACCTTGGCCCCGTGGTGGAAGCCGGCGTGGCGCAGGGCCTCGCCCACCGAGAGGTAGGCGTCGGGGAGGTTCACGTACTTGCCCACCACCCCGATGCGCACCGGTCGCCCCGAGGCCGAGACCTGGGACACCACGCGCTCCCAGCCCGAGAGGTCCACGGGGTGGAGGTCGCTGTCGATGGCCAGGGTGCGGCACACCACCCCGTCGAAGCCCTCGTCGTGGAGGGCGAGGGGGATCTCGTAGATGCTGGGGGCGTCCACGGCCGAGATCACGCCCTCCACCGGGACGTCGCACAGGAGCGAGATCTTGCGCTTGAGCCCGTCGGAGATGGGCTGGTCCGAGCGGCACACGATGATGTCGGGCTGCACGCCCCGGCTGCGCAGCTCGGTCACCGAGTGCTGGGTGGGCTTGGTCTTCTGCTCCCCCGAGGGGGCCAGGTAGGGCACCAGGGTGAGGTGCACGTAGCACACGTTGTCGCGCCCCACGTCGTGGCGCAGCTGGCGGATGGCCTCGAGGAAGGGGACGATCTCGATGTCGCCCACCGTGCCCCCCACCTCGACGATGACGACGTCGGTCTCCTCGGACTGCAGGCGCCGCACCCGCTCCTTGATCTCGTCGGTGACGTGCGGGATCACCTGCACCGTCTTGCCCAGGTAGTCGCCGCGCCGCTCCTTGCGGATGACCTCCTGGTAGATCGACCCCGTGGTGGCGTTGGACCAGCGCCCGAGCTCCTCGTCGATGAAGCGCTCGTAGTGGCCCAGGTCGAGGTCGGTCTCGCCCCCGTCGTTGGTGACGAAGACCTCGCCGTGCTCGAAGGGGTTCATGGTGCCGGGGTCGACGTTGATGTACGGGTCGAGCTTGATCATGGTGACCCGCAGGCCCCGGCACTTGAGGAGGCGCCCCAGGGAGGAGGCGGTGAGGCCCTTGCCGAGCGAGGAGGAGACCCCGCCCGTGACGAAGACGAACTTGGTCACGCCCGACCCCTCACCGGCACCGGCTCACGGTAGACCACGCACCGAGGCTACCGGTGGAAGGCGGGGGGCCCGCCCGTGGCCTCGAGGAGCTCCTCGGCGTGGCGGCGCGCCGTGGCCGAGTCGGGCGTCCCCGAGAGCATGCGGGCCAGCTCGACCACGCGGTGCTCGCCCTCCACCGCGGCGGTGCGGGCCACGGTGCGCCCCGACACCACGTCCTTGCGCACGGCCAGCTGGCACCGGGCGAAGGCGGCCACCTGGGCCAGGTGGGTGACCACCAGGACCTGGTGCCGCCCGGCCACCTCGGCCAGCGCCGCCCCCACGGTGCGCGCCGCCTCCCCGCCGATGCCGGCGTCGACCTCGTCGAAGACCATGGTGGGCGGGGCATCGGTGAGCACCAGGCGCAGGGCCAGCATGGCCCGGGCCAGCTCGCCCCCCGAGGCCACCTTGGCCAGGGGCAGCACGCCCTCCCCCGGGTTGGCCCCGAGCCCGAAGGTCACCTCGTCGCCCGGCTCGGTCTCGCCCACGGCCACCTCCAGGCGGGCCCGGGGCATGGCCAGGGCCCGCAGGCGCTTCTGCACCGCCGCCGCCAGCCGGGGGGCGGCGGCCCGCCGGGCCGCGCCCACCACCGCCGCCGCGGCCGCCTCGTCGGCCTCGGCCCGGCGGCGCCGGTCCTCCCACGCCGCGGCCCGCTCCTCGGTGGCGTCGAGCTCGGCCAGCCGGGCCCGGGCCTCGGTGGCGTAGGCCAGCACCCCGGCCGGGCCCTCCCCGTACTTGCGCGACAGCTCCCGCAGGAGCTGGCGCCGGGCCCGGACCTGGGCCAGGCGCTCGGGGTCGTCGCCCCAGGTCTCCACCACCCGGCGCAGCTCGGAGGCGGCGTCGGCCGCCTCGGCCTGCAGGGCGGCCAGGCGCTCGGACAGCTCGGCCAGGGGGGCCCGCCCGTCGAGGACGGCCCGGGCCGCACCCAGGCGGTCCACGGCGGCCCCTCCCCCGCCCTCGTCGCCGTCCAGGGCGGCCAGGGCGGCCGCCGCCGCCTGGCGGTGGGCGCTCGCCTCGGCCAGGCGCTCCTCCTCGGTGGCGAGCTCGTCGTCCTCCTCCGGCCCCCCCAGCCCGGCCCCGTCGATCTCCTCCAGCTGGTAGCGCAGCAGGTCGGCCTCCCGGGCCCGGGCGCGGTCGTCGCCTCCCAGGGCGGCGAGCTCCTCCTCGGCCCGGCGCCGCTCCCCCCGGGCCGCCGTCAGGGGACCGAGGTCCACGGCCCCGAAGGCGTCCAGGGCCCGGCGCTGGGCGGCGGGGTCGAGGAGCGACTGGTGGCTGTGCTGCCCGTGGAGGTCGAGGAGGCGGGCCCCGGCCTCGGCCAGCGCCCCCACCGGGGCCATGCGCCCGTCGATCCAGGCCCGGGAGCGGCCCTGGGCCGGGACGGCCCGGGCCAGGATGACCTCGTCGTCGCCCACCACGAAGCGGGCCTCGACCAGGGCCTCGCTGGCCCCGGGCCGCACCAGGGCGGGATCGGCCCGGCCCCCGGTGAGCAGCTCCAGGGCCTCGACCAGCAGGGTCTTGCCCGCCCCGGTCTCGCCCGTGAGGGCGGTCATGCCCGGACCGAGGTCGAGCGCCACCGACTCGATGACCCCGAGGTCGCGCACCCGCAGCTCCACCAGCACGGTCCGGCCCTCAGCGATCGGGGAGGTGGAAGCGCGAGCGCAGGATGGAGAAGAAGTCGCGGGGCCCGAAGGTGACCAGGCGGGCGGGCTGGTCGCCCACCCGGCACACCACGGCGTCCCCGGGCTCGAGCCGCTCGCCCCCCTGGCCGTCGAGGACCAGCACGGCGGGACGCGGTCCCACCAGCTCGAGGCGCACCCACTGCTCGGGCTCGAGGACCAGGGGACGGTCGAAGATCATGTGGGGCGAGACCGGGGTGAGCACCAGGGCCCGCAGCCCGGGGCTGAGGATGGGACCCCGGGCCGAGAGGTTGTAGGCGGTGGAGCCGGTGGGGGTGGCCACGAGCAACCCGTCGGCCACGTAGGTGACGAAGGGCCTTCCCCCGATCGAGGCCGTCATGCGGATGGTGTGGCCGGGGACGGTCTTCTCCACCGCGGCCTCGTTGAGCACGGCCCGGGGCGGACCCACGGCCGCGCCGGGCCCGCTCTCGTGGGTGACCTCGAGGGTCATCCGGGTCTCGAGGGTGTAGTCACCGGCGAGGAAGCGCTCCAGGGCGGCGGTGAGCCCGGCCGGCTCGACCTCGGTCAGGTAGCCCAGCCGTCCCAGGTTGACCCCCAGGACCGGTGTCCCCCGGGCGGTGGCCAGGGCCACGGTGCGGAGCATGGTCCCGTCGCCCCCGAGGCTCACGGCCAGGTCCACCGACCCGTCGAACCCCCCGGCCGGGTCGGCGCCCTCGCCCACCTCCCGGGCGTGGTGGCCGCCCGCCTCGAGCCACAGCGCGACCCGGCGGGCCAGGGCGGGGGCGTCGGGGTGCTCGGGGTGCACGACCAGGGCCACGGTGGCCACGGGACTAGTCGTCGCCCGGCCCGGGGGCACGGGGAGCTGCCTGGGCGCCGGCCGGCGGCGCGTCGGGGGCCTCGCCCACGGCGGCGTCGAGCATGGCCAGCACCCCGGCCTCGAGCGACCCCGGGGTGACCCCTGTCCCCCCCGGGGCGACGGGGGCGGCGTGGGCCCGGGCACGGACCAGGAACTCGGCGTTGCCGGCCGGACCGAGCAGGGGGGACGCCATGGCCCCCATGATGGCGGCTCCCTGCGACACCAACGCGGAGGCGGCCCGCTCCAGGGCCTCCCGGCGCACGGCCGGGTCCCTGATGACCCCCCGCCCCCGGGCGGCGTGGCGGCGCCCCGCCTCGAACTGGGGCTTCACCAGCACCACGAGCTCGGCGTCGGGGAGGGCCAGGGTCCCGGCCAGGACGGGGGCCACGGTGGCCAGGGAGATGAAGGAGAGGTCGGCCACCACCACCGGGAAGGGGCCCCCCACGGCGGCGGGATCGAGGGCCCGCACGTCGGTGCGTTCGAGCACCCGGACGCGCCGATCGTGACGCAGGGACGGGTCGAGCTGTCCGTAGCCGACGTCGACGGCCACCACCTGGGCCGCCCCCCGCCGCAGCAGGCAGTCGGTGAAGCCCCCGGTGGAGGCCCCGGCGTCGAGACAGCGCCGCCCCGCCACCGCCACCCCGAAGCGGGTCAGGGCGGCGTCGAGCTTGGCCCCGCCGCGCGACACGAAGCGCGCCGTGTCGTCGCCGGCCAGCACCACCACGGCCTCGGACGCCGCCACCAGCCGGGAGGCCTTGTCGGCGGGGGCCCCGCCCACCAGCACGGCGCCGCTCGCCACCAGGGTCCGGGCCCCCTCACGCGAGCCGGCCAGGCCTCGCCGCACGAGCTCGGAGTCGAGCCGGCGGCGAACGGGGGCAGGTGTCAGGCGCCGGCCTTCTTGGCGGCGGCCTTCTTGCCGGCCGCCTTCTTGGCCGTGGCCTTCTTGGCCGAGGCCTTCTTCGACCCCGACTTGGCCGCCGTCTTCTTGGGCGCCGACTTCTTGGCCCCCGCACCGGTCTTGGGGGACTTGGCCGGGCCCCGCGCCTTGCGGCCCGTGGCATGGCGGGCCGCGGCCGAGGAGCGGGCCAGGATGTCGGCCACCTTCTTGGCGAGGTCGTCGACGTTGGTGAAGCCCAGCTCCTTGAGCTGGCCCCGCACCTCGGAGCGCACCGTGGCCACCAGGGCCTCGGATCGGTCCTTGCTCGCCTTCACGAGGTCCTCGACCCAGTCCTGGGCCCGGTTGCGCTCGATCTCCCCGGTCTTGATGAGCTCGCGCACGAGCTCCTCGGCACGGGCCCGGGTGATCTGGGTCAGCGCCATGCCGGCCTCGACATAGCGGCGCAGTCCGTCGTTCTCACTCATGACGCCACGCTACGGCCCGCCCCCCGCCGCGGCAAGGGTCGTTGGACCGTTTGCCCCGTGGGGCACGGCGGGTGGCCCGCCGGCCCCGGCGGCGGCGGCCCGTCACGGCACGAGGCGCGCCACCAGGGCGGCGAGGTCAGGGGCGCGCTCGTCCGGTTCGACCACCATGGGCTCGCGCCCGTCGGAGGTGACGCCCGAGGCCACGTGGGCGAAGGGCACGCCCAGCCGGCGCGCCAGCGCGCCGTCGGTGGCGGGGCGGTCCCCCACCATCATCACGGCCCGGGGGGCCCGGGCCCGCACCAGGGCCACCATGGCGTCGTGCGGCTTCCCCGCCACCTCCGGGGTGGCCTGGGCGGCGGTGGCGACCGCCGCCAGGAGCGCCCCCGAGCCGGGGAGGAGGCGCTCGGGGGTGGGATGGGTGGCGTCCTCGTTGGTCCCGATGAAGCGGGCACCGGTGCGGACAGCGGTGGCGGCGTCGGCGAGCATGGCGAAGTCGAAGCGCCGCGTCCATCCCACCACCACGGCGTCGGCCGGGGCGGCGGGGACGATGGCGACCCCGCGCCGCTCCAGGGCCTCGACCACGCCGGCGTCGCCGCACACCACGGCGCTCGACCCCGGTTCGAGCATGGACGCGGCGGCCTGGGCCGAGGTCACGACCTCGTCCTCGGTCACGGCGATGCCGGCCCGGGCCAGGCGCCCGGTCAGCTCGGCCAGGGTGGGGGCGGCGTTGTTGGTGGCGAACAGCACGCCGTGGCCGGCGGCCCGCAGGGCGGCCACGGCCTCGGCCGATCCCGGGATGGGGTCGGCCGACAGCCAGATCACGCCGTCGAGGTCGATGACCCAGGTCCCGTGGTCCGCCTCCGGTGCCGGCACCGGGCCATGTTGGCAGACGGCACCGCCGGTACAGTGCAACGCGCCGGGCCGTGCCGCCTGTCCGGCAGCGGCACCCCGTCCCGCCGGCCGACGGACCGAGGAGGAGCCCCATGCGTGTCATCCTCAGCGACGACCACCTCCCCCAGGCGTGGTTCAACGTGGTGCCCCACCTGCCCGGGCCGCTCCAACCGCCCCTGCACCCCGGCACCCGCCAGCCCGTGGGCCCCGACGACCTGGCGCCGCTGTTCCCCATGGCCCTCATCGCCCAGGAGGTGAGCGCCGAGCCCTGGGTCGACATCCCGGGCGAGGTCCTCGACGTGCTGCGCTCGTGGCGCCCCACACCCCTGGTCCGGGCCACGCGCCTCGAGCAGGCCCTGGGCACGCCGGCCCGCATCTACTACAAGGACGAGTCGGTCTCGCCCGCCGGGTCCCACAAGCCCAACACGGCGGTGGCCCAGGCCTTCTACAACAAGGCCGAGGGTGTGGCCCGCCTCACCACCGAGACCGGCGCCGGGCAGTGGGGCAGCGCCCTGGCCTTCGCCACGGCCCGCTTCGGGATGGAGTGCAAGGTCTACATGGTGCGGGCCTCGTTCAACCAGAAGCCCTACCGCCGGGTGATGATGGAGGTGTGGGGGGCCGACGTCGAGCCCTCCCCCGTGGACGACCCCGACCACCCCGGCTCCCTCGGCTCGGCCATCAGCGACGCCGTGCGCGACGCGGCCGGGCGCGACGACAGCCACTACTCGCTCGGCTCGGTGCTCAACCACGTGCTCCTGCACCAGACCGTGATCGGCCTCGAGGCCAAGGAGCAGCTGGCCCTGGCGGGCGAGGAGCGCCCCGATATCGTCATCGGGTCGTGCGGGGGCGGTTCGAACCTCGGGGGCATCTCCCTCCCCTTCGTCCCCGACGCCGGCGTCGACATCCTGGCGGCGGAGCCCGCCTCGTGCCCCACTCTCACGGCGGGGCGCTTCGAGTACGACTTCGGCGACACCGCCGGCATGACGCCCCTGCTGGCCATGTACACCCTGGGCCACGACTTCGTCCCGCCCGCCATCCACGCCGGCGGCCTGCGCTACCACGGGGACGCCCCCATCGTGTGCAACCTGGTGCAGCACGGCCGCATGCGGGCCGTGGCCTACCCCCAGGGCAAGGTGTTCGACGCCGCCGTGCAGTTCGCCCGCACCGAGGGCACCATCCCCGCACCCGAGACGGCCCACGCCATCCGGGCCGTCATCGACGAGGCCCTGGCCGCCAAGGAGCGGGGCGAGGAGAAGGTCATCCTGTTCTCCTACTCCGGCCACGGCCTGCTCGACCTGGGCGCCTACGACGACTACCTCCACGGTCGCCTGATCGAGGCCTGACGCCGGGCCCGTGCCGCTCAGGTCCCGGGGGCGTCGAAGCGCAGCTGCTCGTCCCGGCCGGGAGGGGCGGGCGGGGACGGCGCCGGGGCGGGATGGAGCCGGCCCCGGCGCCCCGGTGCGGTGCCCCCCGGGGCGGTGACCGCGGCCGGGAGGTGCCCCACCCGGTCGCCGGCGTCGGGGCGCCGGCGCCGGCCCGTCACCGCGTCCACGCGGGCCTCGATGGCCACCTGGACGGGGCGGGGCAGGTAGGCGCGGCGGCCGTAGCGGGGGGCGATCTCGGCGTGCAGGGCCGGGCGCGCTCGGCGCAGGGACTCGAGGAAGTGCTCCTTCACCCCGGGCCGCAGGTGCAGGACGATGGGCGTGACCGACACCGCCCCGGCGTCGAGGCAGGCCCGGGCCACGGCCTCGAGCTGCTCCTCGCCGTCGCTCCACCCCGGGATGACCGGGGCCACCAGGACCCCGGTGGGGATGCCGGCGGCGTTGAGGCGCCGCACCGCCTCGACCCGCTGGCGGGGATGGGGGGTGCCGGGCTCGGTGGCGCGCCACACCTCCTCGTCCAGGGTGCCGATGGAGAGGTTGCAGTGCACCGTGGTGCGCGCCGCCGCCGCCACCAGGACGTCGAGGTCGCGCAGGATCAGCGTCGACTTGGTGAGGATCGAGAAGGGATTGCCGGCCTCGCCCAGGGCCTCCACGATGCCCCGGGTCAGGTGGTAGCGGCCCTCGGCCCGCTGGTACGGATCGGTGTTGGTGCCCATGGCGATCGGATCGCCGCCCCAGGTGCGGGCCCGCAGCTCGGCCCGGACCCGCTCCACGGCGTTCACCTTCACCACCAGCTTGCGCTCGAAGTCCTCCCCCAGCCCGAGCCCCAGGTACTCGTGGGTGGGCCGGGCGAAGCAGTAGGTGCAGGCGTGGCTGCACCCCCGGTAGGCGTTGATGGTGTAGCGGAAGGGCAGCTGCGAGGCGGCCGGGACCTCGTTGATGACCCGCCGGGCGTTGACGTGGAGGAACTCGAGGCCGCGGTAGGCGCCCACCCCCACGTGCCGGTCGACCAGCTCCTCCTGGTCGAAGAGCATGGGCTGGCCCCCGTCGTCCTCGGCCCGGCGCCACCGCAGGGCCGAGGCTCGGGGGGCCGAGGGTCGGGGGGTGGTGCCGGACGCCGCCTCCACGGGGGCCATCCTAGCCCCTGAGGCGAACACGTGTTCGACCGGAGCCGGGGGCGGGCCGTGCCCGGCCGGGGGGACGGCCCCCGGAGGGAGGCCGGGGCGGTGCCGTACCATGGGGGCATACCCCCTGGAATCCCCCCCTCTTGGGGCCGGCGCGACGACTGGGCGCCTCCGGGCCGGGGCTCGCTCAGCCGGCGCCGGTTCCTCAAGGCCTCGGGCGCCGGTGTCGGGCTCGCCGCCCTGGGTGGCGCCGCCTACGCCGCCGACCGTGCCCTGGGCGCCGGCCCGCCGCGCCGGGCCACCCACGCCCGGCACCGCCGGCCGGCCCACGCCGACGTCGTGCGCACGGTGCACCTCGACAGCGGGGTGGAGGTGCCCTCGGCCCAGTGGATGGTGGAGGAGAACCAGCGTCCCGGCACCCTCGAGTGGGTCATGGTCTCCTCCACCCAGATCTCGGGCTACAGCGACCACGTGAGCGCCGTGGCGGGGGACGAGGTCACCCTGTACGTGGACCCGCCGCCGGTGCCCTACACCGTGACCCTGTACCGCATGGGCTACTACGGCGGCCTCGGCGCCCGGGCCGTTTGGCGCTCGGGCCCCCTCACCGGAGCGGGGCCCCAGCCCGCCCCCACCACGGAGCCGGGGACCAACATGGTCGAGTGCCAGTGGCAGCCGAGCGTGCGGGTGCCCATCGGCGAGGACTGGCCCCCCGGGGCCTACCTCTTCAAGCTCACCGCCGGAGCCTCGGAGGCCTTCGGCGGCTACATCCCCCTGTGCGTGCGCGACGACGACAGCACCGCCGCCTACGCCATCATGCACTCGGTCACCACCTGGCAGGCCTACAACACCTGGGGAACCCGCAGCCTCTACGTGGGCCCGGGCGACGCCGGGGTCACGGGTGAGGCGGGGGGCACGGACCGCTCACGGGTGGTCTCCTTCGACCGCCCCTACGACCAGCGGGGCTGGGGCGCCCCCGACTTCATGGGCAACGAGTACCCCGTGATCTTCCGGGCCGAGGCGCTGGGCCTCGACGCCACCTACGTCACCGATCTCGACGTCCACCAGGACCCGGCCCGCCTCCTTCGCCACCGCTGTCTGTTCAGCTTGGGCCACGACGAGTACTGGTCGAGCGCCATGCGCGACGGGGCCACGACGGCCCTGGCCCGGGGCACCAACTTCGCCTTCCTCGGGGCCAACGCCGTCTACCGCCACATCCGGGTGGAGGACTCCCCCCTCGGGGCCAACCGCCGACAGGTCTGCTACAAGACGGACCTGGCCCAGGAGGACCCCCTGTGGGGCGTGGACCCGGCCGAGGTCACCGCCAACTGGCCCGATCCCCCCGTGCCCCGCCCCGAGCAGCAGCTCATCGGCTGCCAGTACGCCGACGTGGCTGCCAAGGCCGACCTCGTGGTGGGGGACGCCTCGGCATGGGTCTTCGACGGCACGGGGGTCACCGACGGGCAGCACCTCACCCTGGTGGTGGAGGGCGAGTACGACCACTACTCCCCCGGGCTCCCCGGGACGCCGCCCGACGTCACCATCCTGGCCCACTCCCCCGTCCCCAACCGCGGCCCGGGATCGGTCTCGGACATGACCTACTACAGCGTCCCGGGCGGGGGCGGCGTCTTCGCCTCGGGCTCAGCCTCCTTCGTTGGCAAGATGGCCGACGCCCCCCGGGTGCCGGCCGCCATCGTCAACCCCGCCGTCCCCGGGGTGACCGACGTCCTGCTGCGCATGATGGACAACGTCTTCTCGGTGTTCGGGGCCGGGCCGGCCTCGGCCACCCAACCCTCGAGCGCCAACTGGGAGCAGTTCGCCTGATCGCCTCAGCTAAGCCCAGATCCACCGATCCGGGGCTGGACAACTGATGCGGACCGCTCGGTGAGCCGTCGACGACCCGGCTGACGGCGGGCGACCGGCGCCGGGGCGTGAGATGTCAGGAGGTTGGCGGTGATGGAGCTGGCCGCCC
>DATJOV010000083.1:0-4353 GCA_035506735.1 Acidimicrobiales bacterium
CGCATCCTGGACGTGGCCCTCGACCTGTTCATCGAGAAGGGTTACGACGGGACCTCGCTGCGCGAGATCGCCGAGCGCCTGGGATTCACCAAGGCCGCCCTCTACTACCACTTCGCCTCCAAGGAGGACATCCTGATGGCGCTGCACATGCGCGTCCATCAGGTGGGCCGGGACAAGCTGGCCATGCTCGTCCCGGGCCAGGTCACCCTGGAGGTGTGGAGGTCGCTCCTCACCTCCGTGCTGGACCAGATGCTCACCCAGCGCAAGCTCTTCCTCATGCACGAGCGCAACCAGGCCGCCCTGGAGCGCCTGCACGCCAAGGACCACGAGGCCGAGCACGAGGACATGCAGGACCGCTTCCGCCAGATCCTGGGCGACACCTCGATCCCGCTGCGCAACCGGGTGAAGATGGCCGCCTCCTTCGGCGCCATCTTCTCCGTGCTCTTCCTGGCCGGCAACGCCTTCGAGGGCACCACCGAGGAGGAGCTGGGCGAGATCCTGCGGGGCACCATCCGCCAGATGCTGGACTGATCGGGCCGGGCCGGAGCCCCCGGCGGCGCCGGGCGCCCGCTAGGACAGGGTGACGGCGTCGAGGTTGACCCCGCCCTGGCCGGCGTCGGCCACGCTGCACACCACCAGGTTCACGCCCGCCGCCATGGTGAGGGTGACCGGCACCGTCTGCCACGTGGTCCAGGCCGGGGTGCTCGGGACGGAGAGGACGGCGCTGCCGTGGGCGGCCCCGCTCACCGGGTCCAGGGCGGCCACGGTGAGCTCCGAGGTGGTGCCGGTGGCGTTGGCCACGTGGCACTGGAGCGTGGTGGGGCCGGCCGCCGACACCTCGACGGCCAGCGCCACGCTGCTCCCCACGGTGTCGAGGCCGGTCACGTAGCCGAGGCCGCTGTGCCCGGCGAAGGTCTTGTCGAAGCGGGCCGAGCCCGCCCACGCCCCCACCTCGGCCATGTACCGGGGCGGGCCCTGGGGCACCACCGAGAGCAGGACCGAGGCGTGGGGACCGAGCTCGACCTTGTAGCCCGTCATGGTGCCCAGGTCCTTGTGGGCCCACAGGTCCCGCACCGCGGCCGGGGCGGTGGTGCCGAGGGCGTTGGCGAAGGTGATGGCCTTGCTGCGGGGCTTGGGGCCGTCCTGGCGGTTGAAGAGCCCCACGGCCCAGCTGCCGTCGGGGAGCTGCCCCACCCAGCGCTCGGGGTCCCGGCTGGAGGGGTCGTACTCGAAGCCGTGGCTGGAGCTGAAGATGGGCTTGCCCACCAGCCCGGCCCGCCGCAGGGCCAGCACCTCGGGGTTCTGCAGGACGTGGGCGTGGCCCCCCATGGTGGTGGTGAAGTCCCCGATGGCGATGGGGGCCCCGGCCATGGTGAAGAGGTTGACGGCGCTCTTGCGCTCGGTGTCGTCGGCGAAGGAGGCCATGAGGAGGGGGTCGCCGTCCAGGATCATCTGGCCCCGGCCCGAGATGTCGGCGAAGCCGGTGAAGCCCAGGAAGGGGTTGTTCCACTGCGACCACTCGGGCTGCCAGCCCTGGCGGCCGCCGCTCAGGTTGCCCCACGCCCCGAAGCTGGCGTCGTTGTCGATGCGGACCAGGTCGCCGTAGAGGCGCTCCCCCGAGCCGTGGTCGAAGAGGTTGGGCATGACCAGGCTGAGCTGCATGTCGGTGCCGGCCGCCTCACGCATCCAGGCCAGGGCCTGGAGGTAGGCGTCGCGGCCGTGGGCCCGCCCCACCGTGCCCTCGCTCTGGTCGAAGCCCGTCTCGTACCAGGCCAGGAAGTCGATGCGCAGGAAGACCGCCCCCACCTGGCGGAAGTGCTCCACGTAGCCCTTCACGTACTCCTCGGCCCCGTCCCGGGTGGCGTCGACCCATTGCAGGCGACCACCCCCGTCGAAGTCGTCGCCGGGGTTCACGATGTCGGCCACCGTGACGTCGGGACGGCCCACCACCGTGACGGCGGGGTTGGTCACGGCCGACTTGGTCACCCACAGCGGGTTGTAGTAGATCCCGAGCTGCATGCCCTTGGCCGCCAGGTAGGCCGACCACCACGCCCAGTCGTGCTCCCAGTCGTCGGCCTGGCTCACGATGTAGCCGTTGGGGGTGATGGTCTGGGTGTCGTCGATCCAGCCGTCGGTGCACACCATGGTGTAGCCGTGCCCGGCGAAGGTCGACGCCACCCAGTCGACGTTCTCCTTCCACACCGACTCGGGGATGATGGCGTTGTTGGCGAACTCCCACCCGTAGGTGCTCCAGTACAGCGGCCCCGCTCCCCCGGGACGGAAGGCGGTCACGGCCGGGGCGGGGACGGCGGGGGCGGGGGTGGCGCTCCCCGACGCACCCAGGCTCGCCGCCAGCCGCGCTCGGGCCGGACTCCCGGCCATGCCGGCCATGCCGGCCACGAGGGCGCCGCCGCCGCCCTTGAGCACGTCGCGTCGTGTCGGCATCCCCCTGCCCCTCCCCCGTCGAGCCGGTGGGGCCGTACCCTACTCAGGCCAGAAGTTCGTCCCCCACGTAGCGGCCGGGGCCGGCCACGCCCCGGGGAAGGGCGAAGACGGCGCTGGCGGTGTGGCGGGTGAAGCGGCGCAGGGCGTCGCGCCCGGCCAGGGTGCGGTAGATGGGGACGAAGGACAGGCGGGGGTTGCGCTGGTAGGAGCAGAAGAGCAGCCCGGCGTCGAGGGCCGCCCCCGGGGACGGGGCGGCACCGTCGGCGGTGGCGGTGGGATTGGCGTAGGCGTAGCTGCGCCGCAGGATGGTGGCGTCCCAGTTCTGCGAGGGCGCCGCCAGGCGCACGTGGGCGTCGGCCGGGATGACCGGCTCCCCGCCCGCCGTGCGGGCCCGCAGGTCGAGGGGGTCGGATTCCAGGGTGGCCCCGAGCGGGGCGCCCGAGCCCTTGTGGCGGCCGATGATGCGCTCCTGCGCGGCGGGCTCGAGGGCGTCCCAGGCGGCGAGGTCCAGGCGGATGCGCCGCACCACGAGGTAGGTCCCCCCCGTCATCCAGTCGGGGCCCTCGCCTCCCACCCACACGGCGCGGTCGAGGTCGGCCGCCGTGGTGGGGTTCATGGTGCCGTCCTTGAACCCGAGGAGGTTCCTGGGCGTGCCGGGCGCAGCCGCCGCCTCGTTGAACCCGGACTGGCTCCAGCGCACCCGGGCCACGCCCCGGGCCTGGCGCAGCAGGGCCCGCACGGCGTGGAACACGACCTGGGGGTCGTCGGCACAGGCGTGCAGGCTGAGGTCGCCCCCGGTGGCGGCGGGGTCGAGGTCGTCGCCCTCGAAGGAGGGCAGGTCCACCAGCTGCCAGGGCTGGCCCGGGCCGAGACCGAAGCGTGACGTGGTCCCGTGGCTGAACAGGCTCGGCCCCACACCCACGTTGACGGTGAGCCGGGCCGGGCCGAGCCCGACGGCCTCGCCGCTGTCGGCCGGCTCCCCCGGCGCCGGCGGGGGCGGCGCACCCCGGGAGAGGGCGCCGGCCGTGGCCGTCCACCGGCGCAGGAGGCCGGCCACGTCCCGGCGCCGATCGCTCGTGACGTCGAGGGCCACGAAGGTGGTGTGGCGCTGGGGCGGGGTGGTGATGCCGCCCTGATGGGGGCCGTAGAAGGGCTCCGTCGCGGCCGGATCGGCCCCGGCGGCGCCCGCCCCGGGGGCGGCGAGGCGGTCGACGGCGACGGAGGCCCCGATCCCGGCGGCGGCGGTGACGCCCCCGGCGGCGCCGAGGAAGCCGCGCCGCGACACCCGCCCCGGTGCGGCCCGTCCGGCCCGGGGCTCGGCGTCCCCGTCCGCGGTGTCGTGGGGTGGTGGTCGGCGCCGGATCCCGTCATTGTGGCCGAGCCCCCCGGGCCGGGCCCGTCGCCCCCGGGGCCGGCATTGACGGGGGCACCCGGGCCAGCCATATTGAGGGCTGCCTACACTCACTTAGGTAAGCCTTACCTAAGGGAAGGCTGAGAAGAGGTGGGGATGCCCGGTACCGCCACGATCCGCTCCGAGGGCCGTCCCCGGGCGGCGCAGCGCCGGGGCCCCGGCCCGCGGTCGGTGGCGGCGCTGGCGGCGCTGGCCGGCGCCGTGGTGCTGGCGGCGTGCGGATCGGGCCCCCTGCGCGGCGCCGGGGCCCAGCCCGCCCAGGCCACCGGGGCGGCGGCCAAGACCCTCACGCTCTACAACGCCCAGCACGAGCAGACCACCGACGCCCTCGTCGCCGCCTTCACCAAGGCCACGGGCATCACCGTGCGGGTCAAGAACGACGACGAGGACGACCTCGTGGCCGAGATCGAGGCCGAGGGGAGCCGCTCCCCCGCCGACGTGATCTACACCGAGAACTCCAACTGGCTCCAGCAGCTCGACGACCGGGGCCTGCTGGC
>DATJOV010000084.1:0-4330 GCA_035506735.1 Acidimicrobiales bacterium
GGGAAGATCGAGCCCGCCTCGGTGTACGCCACTGACGCCGGGCGCAACGACGAGGCCGTGGTGGGCCTGTCGTGCCCGAGCGCCACCTTCTGCGCCGCCGTCACGGCCGGGGGACGGGCCATGACCTGGAACGGCTCGGCCTGGTCGGCCCCGGTGGTGCTCACCCCCGGGGACTCCATCGCCCTCCAGGAGCTGCTCTACCTCCCCGCCGTCACCGGGGTCTCGTGCGCCAGCCCCACGTTCTGCATGGCGGTGGCCTCCAACGGCGACGCCTACCGCTACGACGGCTCGGCCTGGTCCGCCCCCCTACCCATCGACCTGGCCAGCGCCCACGAGGGCACCCACGACGGGCTCACCGCCGTGTCGTGCCCGAGCACCACCTCCTGCACCGCCACCGACGATCTGGGCCGGGTCCTCACCTACGACGGGACGTCGTGGTCGGGTGCCAGGCGCATCGACGCCAGCCTGGGGCTCAACGCCGTGTCGTGCACCGGGCCCAGCTTCTGCGTGGCCCTCGACGACCTGGGGGAGGCCCTGGTGGACCGGGCCGGGACGTGGTCGGGGCCGGCCTTCGTCGATCCCTGAGCCGCCCCGCACCCGTGGCCGAGTCCATGGGCCCTGGGTATGCTGACGGGCCGGGGCCGCCGACCACCGTCGACCATGCGGCAATCGAGTCGCCACACTCCTCATGCCGCCACGCTCTTCCACGACCCGGATCCGACGCCTGGAGCGGGCCCGGCGCCTCATCGCCGGGGCCATCCACCTGCCGCGCATGGCCGCCGTCCCGGCCCTGCGGGGCCAGCGCGACCACACGACCCTCCTGTCCGCCGCCACCTACAGCCCGTGGCGGACCGATGTCGAGTTCCGCCGCGTCTACGGGGAGGTCGGCTCGGCCACCCTGCTCGACGAGATGCGCCTGTACGAGCTGTGGCGCCTGGCCGGGCAGGTGGGCCACCTCGAGGGTGACGCCATCGAGGTCGGGTGCTGGCGGGGCGGCGCCGGCTGCATGATCGCCACACGCATCGCGGCGCACGCCCCCGACGCCCGCACCTTCCTGTGCGACACCTTCTCCGGGGTGGTGAAGGCCGGGGCCCACGACCCCACCTACGTGGGGGGCGAGCACGCCGACGCCAGCGCGGCGGGCGTCGAGGCGCTGGCCCGGCGACTCGGGCTGGACTCGGTGCGCGTCCTCACGGGGATCTTCCCCGAGGAGACGGGGCCGGCCGTGGAGGACCGGCGGTTCCGCTTCGCCCACATCGACCTGGACGTGTACCAGGGCTCGCGCGACGCCTTCACCTGGCTCGTGCCCCGCCTGGTGGTGGGCGCCGTCGTGGTGTTCGACGACTACAGCTTCGCCCTCACGGGCGGGGTCCGGGCCTTCGTGGACGAGCTCGAGGGCCACGAGGACTTCGTCGTGGTGCACAACCTCAACGGCCACGCCGTGGTGGTGCGACGCAAGGACAGCGGCGCCGGCGCGGTGGCCCGTTGAGGACGGCCGTCGTCGGGGCCGGGGCCAGCGGCCTCAGCCTGGCGCTCATGCTCGACGGCGAGGTGGTGGTGTTCGAGGCCGACGCCGTCCCCGGCGGGCACTGCCGCAGCGCCGTGGTGGACGGCTTCACCTTCGACGAGGGCCCCCACATCATGTTCTCCAAGAACACCGAGGTCCTGGACTTCATGATCGGGAGCCTGGGCGGCAACGTCCACCGCTCCAAGCGCAACAACCGGGTGTGCATCGACGGCGCCCTGGTCAAGTACCCCATCGAGAACGACCTGGCGGGGCTGCCGGCCGAGCTGCGCGCCCGCTGCCTGCTCGACTTCCTCTTCAACGAGCACGCCGCGCTGGGGGCGGCCCCCTCCAACCTCGACGAGTGGTTCCTGGGCCACTTCGGCCAGGCCCTGACCGACGTGTACTTCCGGCCCTACAACGAGAAGACCTGGAACGTGGCGCTGGCCGAGCTGTCCATGACGTGGGCCGAGCGCATCCCCCAGCCCCCGCCCGAGGACGTGGTCAAGGGGGCCCTGGGGGTGGAGACCGAGGGCTATCTCCACCAGCTCTACTACCACTACCCCTCCACCGGGGGCTACGAGGCCATCACCTCGGCCTGGGCCACCATGCTCCCGGCCGGGGCCCTGCGCCTGTCCAGCCCGGTGCGACACCTGCGTCCCGGGCCCGAGGGCGTCGACGTCGTGACCGACCACGGCACCGAGCGCTTCGACCGGGTCGTGGTGACCGCCCCCCTCCCCCGGCTCATGACCATGGTGCCCGAGGTGCCCGGGGCCGTGCGCCGGGCCGTCGACGCCCTCGTGTTCAACCCCATCACGGCCGTGACCCTCGGCTTCCGGGGGGTGGACCCCCACCAGTTCACCGCCGTGTACTTCCCCGACCCCGCCTTCCTCGTGAACCGCATCAGCGCCCCCTGCGTGTTCTCCCCCCGCAACGGGCCCGAGGGGTGCTACAGCATCCAGGCCGAGATCACCGACCGGGCCGGCGGGCCCACCCTGGCCATGTCCGACGACGAGCTGGTGGAGCACGTCCGGGCCGGGCTGGTGGGCTACGGCCTGGTGCCGGGCTCCCATCCGATGGTGCTGCGCCACGTCCAGCGCCTCGAGTACGCCTACGTGGTCTACACCGTCGGCTACGAGCGCCACGTCGAGGTGATCCGGGACTGGGGTGCCGGGGCAGGCCTGTTCGTCCACGGGCGCTTCGGGGCCTTCGAGTACCTCAACGTCGACGGCTGCGTCGAGCGCTCCCTCGAGATGGCGGCCCACCTCAACGGCCGCCCCGCCTCCCTGCCCCGCCTCCCCGGGCCCGGTACCTGAGCGGGAGCTGAGAGCCGGGGCCGGGCCCGAAATTCGGCCCCGGACCTGGATCGGCTCCCCCCCGGCGTGCCACCATGGCCGGGGGGCGGGCCGATGGCGGTCGGGGCCGACCCCGGGAACCTTGGGGGGGACGACGGTGGACTTCTCGGACGTGGCGGTGGTGATGATCACCCTGAACGAGGAGGAGGCCATCGCCAAGGTGGTGAAGGACGCCTTCAGCGCCCTGCCCGGGGCCGAGGTGGTGGTGGTGGACGGCTCCAGCGACGCCACCCCCGAGATCGCCGCCGGCCTCGGGGCCCGGGTCATCCGGGAGCCCGGTGGCGGCGCCGCCCCCGCCCTGGTGGCGGCCCTGCGGGCCAGTGACCGGGCCATCGTGGTGACGGTGGACGCCGACGACACCTATCCGGCCGAGATCTACCCCGAGCTCGTGGCCCGGGTCCGGGCCGGCGACGACATCGCCGGCACCGACCGGCTGGGGCGGCGGCCCCCCTCGACCATGCCCCTGGCCAACTGGCTCGCCAACGTCTCCTTCGGGCTCCTGGCCAGCGCCCGGGCCCGGCGCCGCATCCTCGACGTCCACTCGGGCCAGCGCGCCTACCGCCGGGGCCTCATCGACGAGTTCGCCTGGGACACCTCGGGCCCGGCCCTGCCCGTGGACCTCATCCTGTGGCCGGCCCTGGCCGGGTGCCGCATCTCCGAGGTGCCCATCCCCTACCGCGACCGGGTGGGGTCGACGACCCTGTCGCGCTGGAAGAGCGGGGTGGCCACGTGCCGCCGCCTGAGCCGCCCCGGGCGCGCCGTGCGGCGCATCGCCCCGGCCCCCTGACCCCCGGCCCGGGTCCGGCCGGCCGCTTCGAGGCCCGGGTCCCTCAGGGACCCCCGGTCGGTCCCGACCCGATGGTGATGAGCGCCAGCGACCCCGCCCGCCGCACCGGGTAGCGCCCGCTCGTCTCCAGGTTGGTGACGATGCCCTGCCAGTCGATCCCGTAGGCGGCCATGGCCCGGGAGAAGGTGGCGGGCGAGGCCAGGTTCCGCAGCAGGAACCGGTAGTAGTAGAGCCCGGGGACAGACGGCGACTCCGCCACCACGTAGCGGTAGCCGAGGTGGCGCAGGTAGGCCACGACCGGGGCCGTGCCCCGGAAGAAGGGCAGGTGGGGCGGGGGCGAGGTGGCCCCGGGGAAGTCCACCGTGGCGACGTCGTAGCGGGTGGGGTCGAGGAGGCTGGGCAGGTCCACGGCGGCCAGGACCTTGGCCCCGGGCGGGACGAGGCGGTTGAGGGTGTCGTACTGGGGCTCCCACGCCACGTAGCGGTCCCGCAGGGGGATGGTGCCGGCCAGGACCCGGGCCCCGTCGGCGGCGTAGCTGCGGACGGCCGTGCTGTAGCCGGCCAGGGGGGTCACGTTCAGGGCCACCGCCACCACGGCGGCGCACAGCACCCCCCGGCCCGGCGCCGAACCCAGCACCGCTCCCACCCGGGCCCACCCCGAGGCCGATGCCGGCGGGACCGGCG
>DATJOV010000085.1:0-4912 GCA_035506735.1 Acidimicrobiales bacterium
GGTCGAGCAATGGGTGAGGTAGCCCGCCGTGGTGTGGAGGATCCCCTTGGGCCGGGCCGTGGTCCCGCTCGTGTACATGATGTAGAGGGGATGCTCGGCCTCGACCGCCTCGGCCACGTGCTCGGGGGGCTGGCGGTCCACCACCTCGTGCCACCACACGTCCCGGCCCTCGTCCCAGCCCACGGGCTGCCCCGTGCGCCGCACGGTGAGCACGGTCCGCACCCCGGGGCACCGGGCCACGGCCGCGTCGACCTGGTCCTTGAGCGCCACCGTGGCACCGCGGCGGTAGCCGCCGTCGGCGGTGACGACCACCCGGGCGTCGGCGTCGGCGATGCGACCGGCCAGGGCCTCGGCCGAGAAGCCCCCGAAGACCACCGAGTGCGGGGCCCCCAGGCGGGCGCAGGCCAGCATGGCCACCACCGTCTCGGGGATCATGGGCATGTAGATGGCGACCCGGTCGCCGCGGCGCACGCCCAGCTCCACCAGGGCGTTGGCGCACCGGCACACCATGGCCTGGAGGTCGGCGTAGGTGATGGTCCGCCGCTCGCCCTCGGGCTCCCCGATCCAGTGGTAGGCCACCTTGGCCCCCCGGCCGGCGGCGACGTGGCGGTCCACGCAGTTCACGGCGGCGTTGAGGGTGCCGTCGGCGAACCAGCGGGCATAGGGCAGGTCCCACTCCAGGATCCGGCTGAAGGGCCGCTCCCACTCGAGGCGCTCGGCCTGGGCCGCCCACCAGCCCAGGGGGTCCTTGGCCGCCTCCTCGACCAGGGGCTCGTCGGCGATGGCGGCGGCGGCGAAGTCCGGGGGCGGGGGGAAGCGGCGGGTCTCGTGCAGGAGGGCGGACAGCGCCGGCCCCTCGGCCGGCGAGAGCTCGGAATCGGTCATGGGTCGCTCCGGATGCTGGGTGGTGGTCTCCTTCGGGGGTGTGGGCCGGCCCCCGGGCCGGCCCCCGGGCCGGCCCGGGGGCCGGTTCAGTGGCTGCTCGCCCGGGGGGCCAGCGGCAGCGTGGGGATGAGGATGCGCTTGAACGTCTCGTTCACCACCCCGGCGAAGGAGGCGTACCAGGCGGCGGCGGCGGTGGCGATGCCCACCCATCCCCCCGCCTTGGTCACGTTGGCGAGGTTGTCGAAGGCGCCCACGGTGAGGAGGACGAATGTGGCCGTCAGGAAGACGAAGACCGCCACCACGGCACCCGACACCCGGAAGGAGGCGACGGTCATGTAGGCGGTGAAGATCGTCCACCCCAGGAGGAAGACCCCCACGGCCACCGACACCGTCGCCGGGCTGGAGATCCCCGGGACGATGAACTTCAACAGCACGTAGTAGGAGATCCAGAAGGCCCCGAAGGAGGTGAAGGCCAGGGCCCCGAAGGTGTTCTTGCGCACGAACTCCCACATGCCGGCGAGCAGCTGGGCCGTGCCGCCGTACACGAGGGCCAGGGCCAGGGCGGCCTTGGCCCCGCCTCCCCAGATGTTGGTGTTGGCGATGCTGAGGGCGAACGTGGTCATGGCGAACGCCGCCAGACCGAGCGGCGCCGGATCAGCCACCGACGGGGTGAGGGGAGCGGGGGCCTGGGCGGCCGGAACCGGCGTCTCGGCGCCGGTGCCTCTCAGGGCCTCCGGAGCCCGAGGGAATCCAACGGACATGGGAAGCCTCCTTGTTCAGTGCAAGTACTTTCCGAACCGTTCATTTCCACCGCAGGCCGGCTCCAAACCCCGAACCGTTCAGGAGGCGGCGCCGTGGTCTGCCACGAGGTCGTCCACGAGCTGCCGGGGCGACCGGCGCCAGCCCATGCGCCGCGCCACCCGCGTTCCGTGACCCGGATCGTGGCGCTCGGCGTACAGCTCGAGGAGGGCCTTCCACAGCGCCCAGCCCCGCCCCCGGGCCCAGGCGCCGGCGTCGAGGCCGAGGGTCTCCACGAAGGCCCGCCGACTCGGGCCGGAGAAGAGGGTCCACGCCACCGTGGTGTCGCAGGCGGGATCGCCCACGGCACAGCACCCGAAGTCGATGACGGCGCACAGCCGTCCCTCCCGCACCAGGAGGTTGGTGCCGGTGACGTCGCCGTGGACCCACACCCCGCCGGTCGGGGCCGTCGCCGCCAGCGCCGCCTCCCACACCTCGGTGGCCCCGGCCACGTCGAGGCCGGGGGCGAGACGCTCGAGGACGCCCCGGGTCTCGGTGTCCAGCGCCGCCACGGGGCCGCCCCGGCGGTGGGAATGGCCCCCGGCCGGCGGGCCCCCGGCGGTGTCGCAGGCGTAGAGGGCGTCGAGGAAGCGGGCCAGGTCGGTGGCCAGCACCACCGGGTCCGAGACGGTGGCGGGCGACGCCGTGGCCCCCTCGATCCAGCCGTACACCGACCAGGGACGGGGGAAGCCGAGGTCGGGCTCCCCCCGGGCCACCGGCACCGGGACGGCGAGCGGCAGCCGCGCACCCAGGAAGGGAAGCCACCGCTGCTCCTTGTCGACCTGGGCCGCGTAGGTGGCGGCGCTCGGCAGGCGCACGCTCAGGGTGGAGCCGAGGCGGAACGTGACGTTGTCCCACCCGTCGAGCGCCACCGGGACCACGGGCAGGTCGGCCCATTGGGGGAACTGCCGGGCCACCAGGCCGGCCACGAGGGCGGGGGTGATGGCGCTGCGGTCCACGGGGCCGTGCCGGCGGCCCTCAGGGACCGCCGTGGACGGCGGCCAGCCGCGGGAAGAGCCGGGCCCCGAGGTGCACGGCCAGGTCGATGGCCAGCTCGGGCGAGAGGTCGGGATCGACCTCGGCCACCTGGCCCGCCCCGGCCATGTGCCGTGCATGGTCGACCAGCCCCCGGCACAGATGACGGCCCAGGGTGCCGAGGGCATGGCAGGCGTCCAGGCGGGGGGGCTGGTAGGGAGGCACGGGCCGGGGGGTGACATCGGGCCAGGTGTCGGGCGGGCGGGGGGTGTGGCGCGACAGCAGGTGGAGGAAGCTGCGGGCGGCGGCGTCGCGCCCGGTGAGCGGGGCGCCGAGGTCCCAGGCCTGGCGCAGCGTGGCGATGAGCGAGGTGTGCCGGTACTCGTCGGTGAAGACCGAGCCCGCCTCGACCCAGGGCGACACCAGCACGGCCGGCACCCGGTAGCCGGAACGGTCGAACCCGAAACCCAGCTGCCCGGGCTCGGCACCCGGCCCGGGGGGCGGGACCGGACCGGGGGGGACGTGGTCGTAGGTGCCCCCCGGCTCGTCGAAGCCGATCAGCAGGACGGTGTTGAGGGCGTTGGAGCCGCCCGGCGTCCCGGCCGAGCGCACCACCTCGTAGATGCGGGCCAGGAAGGCCTCGCCCGCCAGGATCGAGGAGGGGGGGTCCATGAGGACGTCGATGCCGGGGAGGAGGGCCCGGCCGAAGGCGGGGTGGTAGTCGCAGTGCCCGGTGAGGAGGTTGGGCTCCACCAGGGAGAGGTCGGGGAGGGTGCCGGCGGCGGCGTCGCGCTCGAACTCGGCGAAGGGGACGAAGTTGTCGGCGAAGCGGTCCCGCAGCCGTTCCATGTGGATGAGCCCGGTGAAGGACACGGGATCGGGCTCGAGGACGTACACCTTCCAGCTGCGGCCGTGCTGCTCGAGGCGCTCGAAGATGGTCTCGGCCTGGTTGTGGCGGAAGAAGTTGGTCATGGGCCGGTTGACCACGAACCCCGAGGACGAGGCGGCCGTCCAGAACGACCGGTTGGCCATGGTCTGGGACGGCACCTCCGAGAACCAGTGGTCGAAGACACCGAAACCCCGGGCCAGGCCGTTCATGACCGGCACCTGCTCGGGGGTGTAGCCCGTCATGATCTGGCGGTACTCGTCGTAGGTGGGCTGGCGCCCCAGCTCGACGGTGAGGAAGCTGATGTAGTCGGTGACGAACCCGTCCATGGTGGGGACCTGGCCGGGAGGGGGGGCGTTGTAGGGCGCCACCATCACCGTGGCGTCCTTGCAGCGGTTCTCGGGGTCGAGGATGTTGAAGAGCTGGGTGTTGGTGTGCTGGTACTCCTCACCCGGGTCGGGATCCGGGGCGTCCATGGTGTCGGCGATGTCGTAGGGAACCACGCCCCGCTCGGCCCCGTGCTCGGCCCAGGGCGGGATGGGATTGGCGAGCGCCTTGCCCACCACCCCGTCGAAATGCTCCACCTCGCCCGGGGCGTACAGCCTCCCCAGGAGGTTGTCGAAGGAGCGGTTCTCGAACAGGACCAGGACCACGTGGTCCATGGCGCTGTGGCGCTCCGGGGGCACGGCGGCGCCTAGAGCTCGGACCAGAACCGGCGCAGGGCCTCGGCCCCGGCCCCGGGATCCTCGAGCATCCACCAGTGCCCCAGGCCCGGCAGCAGGGCGACCTGCGCCCCCGCTCGTGCCGCCGCCCACCGGGCCCGCTCCACGCCACCGGTGTAGCCGTCCTCGGTCGGGGCCAGGACGAGTCCGGGGCGACCCCCGGCGGCGGCCAGGCCGGCGCCGAAGCGGGCCATGGCGGGCTGGGCGGCCGAGCGGTAGAGCGCCAGGATGCAACGCCCCATGGCCGGGTCCATGGCCTCGGCCACCGGTCGGGCCACGTCCTCGGTCATGCCCAGCGACCGGTAGAGGGCGGCGCGGTCGGCCACGGGCATGCCGACCATGACCGCCACCACCTCCTCCCCCGTACCCGGCGTCTGCCACAGTTGGGCGGTGTCGTGCCAGGTGTAGTCGGGGGCGAAGCAGCCGGCGACGTCCGTGGTCCAGGACCGGATCAGGTCGGGGCGCTCCATCGCCACCCGCACCACATGCCCGCCCCCCCAGTCGTGGCCGACCAGGTCCACCGGCTCCCGGCCCTCGAGCTCCTCGACCAGCCACCGGAGGTAGTCGTCACTGGTGGCGCCGAATCCCTCGGGCACGGGCGCGCCGAACCCGGGGGGTGACAGGGTGGCGCTCTCGACCTCCTCGA
>DATJOV010000086.1:0-3842 GCA_035506735.1 Acidimicrobiales bacterium
GACCTTGCCGGCGTCCTGGCCGGCGGGGGGACGGCCCGTCGGCAATCGGGGCGGTGCCTGAGTAGGTTCGTCGCCGCTTGCCGACAACCTCCGAACGGCGTCTCTCCCGGCTGCACGACCACGGGATGCGGGACAACGACCTCCCGCGCCTGCATCGGCATCTCGCCAAAGCCCTGTTCTTCACAGGCTTGGTCTGGTCGTCGGTGGAGCACCAACGATTGCGGGCGATCGGTCGCTGGTGGGGGTGGCAAGTCTGGCGTCGTCTGTCCCATGCGGGACTGGAGGTCGAGACGCCGGGCGGGGCCTGGCTGTGGTGCCCGGCATGGAGCGAGATCGGGGGCATGGTGGCAGCCATGGGCTCGAACGAGCCGGCCGAGTTCGGCTTTCTCGTCCGGTGGGTTCGCCCCGGTGACCTCGTGGTCGACGTGGGGGCGAACATCGGGGTGTACGCCGTCGCCCTTGCAAGCCTCGGCGCACGCGTTGCGGCGGTCGAACCCTCGAGCTCGGCGCAACGTGCGCTGGAACGATCGATCGAGCGCAACGCCCTCGATCAGGCGATCAGCGTGTTCCCGAGTGCGCTGTCGGACCACCGGGGTCAGGCTCGCTTCACCGCCGGCCGCGACGTCGGTGGTCGGTTGATCCACGAGACGGACACCCGTGGTGACACGGTGATCGTTCCGCTCACGACCCTTGATGACCTGGCGTCCGATCCCTTCTTCGACCGCCCGTTGGCATTCGTCAAGATCGATGCAGAGGGGGCAGACCAGAAGGTCGTCGAAGGCGGCTTGACCGTCCTGGCCCGAGATCGGCCGTTGCTCATGGTCGAGGCGTGGACGCGCAGCTCCCCCGTCTGCCACCTGCTCGAAGGCTTGGGGTATCAGCCGTGGCGGATCCGGAAGGATGCGTGCCACCTCGACGACATCCCGATCGGGGACAGCGCACAGAACCTGATCTTCGTCCACCCGGATCGACTGGAGGAGACGCTCCGTCGACTCGCCGGTGGGCCCGCGTCACAACGGCTCCCCGCTCTCCGGTTCCCTCGACGCCGGGAAGCCCGAGGGCAGGGACCGATGTGATGCAGGGTGAGCACCGGGGGGCCCTTCACCCCGACGTGGCGGGCGGGAGGACGGGGCCCCCGGCGCTCAGTCGGGGCGGTAGCGGGCCAGGAGACGGCGCGCCGCGTCGCGGCCCACGCCGGCCAGCTCGGGGGGGTCGAGGACCTCGGCGTGGGGCCCGAGGCGCAGGAGGAGCCGCTCGAACCACACCGTGCTGGCCACCCCCAGGGTGACGACGGTGCGCCCGTCGGCTCCGGGCGTCGAGGCCGTGACGGGCAGAGCGTCGAGGACCCAGGCCCCGTCGGCATCGACGGCCAGCCGGGCCACGGTGGCCTCGGGGCCGGGAACGAAGGCGGCGGGCGCCCCGTCGCCGGCGGCGCCGCCGTCGGGGGGGTGGTCGGTCACGGGCTCGCCCGTGGGGCGCACCGCCGACACCCGGTCCACCCGGAAGCGGCGCATCCCGCCGGCGTTGTGGCACCACCCGTCGAGGTACCACCGGCCCTCGATGGCGGCCACGGCCACGGGGTCCACCACCCGGGTGGACTCGCGGTCGCTCGAGGCCGAGTAGTAGCGCAGCTCCAGCTGGCGCCCCTCGTCGGCGGCGGCCCGGATCTCGGCCAGGTGGGCGGGCTCGCGCAGGTCGATGCGCAGGCGCCCCCGCCCCCCCAGGACGGCTTCGAGCTTGGCCAGGGCCCGGTGCAGGGCGCCGTCGGGATCGGCGCCGGGCACGGCCGCGATGGCCCGGGCCGAGGCGGCCAGGGCGAACCCCTCGGCCGCGGTGAGGCGCCGGGGCCGGGCCAGCTCGGTGCCCAGGTCGGCCACCACCTCCTCGTCGTCGACCACGATCTCCATGAGCTGGTCGGGGGTGTAGGGGGGCAGGCCGCAGCACGCCGCCAGCTCCAGGTCGGCGATGAGCTCGTCGGGGGCGAGGCCGAAACGCTCGGACAGCTCGGCCACCGGGGCCCGGCCCCGGCGGGCCAGCCAGGTGAGCACGGCCAGCAGGCGCAGCAGGCGGGAGCCGGCGTCGGCCCGGGTGGCCATCACGCCCCCGCCGCCGTCTCCAGCCAGGCCACCAGGTCGGCCCGGACGTCGGGGGGACCGAGGACCTCGGCGTGCTCGCCCAGCTCGAGGACCCACGATCGCAGGGCGGCGCTGTTGGTGACCTCGAGGCCCACCACCACGGCGCCGTCCGCCTCCCGCCGGGCCAGGGCCCCGGCGCCCACCTCGTCGAGGACCAGGTCGGCCAGGGTGGCGTCCACCAGCACCTCCACCCGCACCGGTGCCCCCTCCCCCATCTGCCACGGGACGTCGGGGAGGGCGGTGTCGGGATCGAAGCCCTCGGGCAGGGCGGCCGAGCCCGCCGCCCCGGCCGTCACCGGCCCCTCCATGCGGTCGACGCGGAAGGTCCGGGGGGCCTGGCGCTCGAGGTCGTGGCCCACCAGGTACCACCACCCCCCGTGGAAGCGCAGCAAGGCCGGGTCGACGCGCCGGGTCTCGCCCCGGTAGGCGAAGCGGACCGTGGCGTGCGAGCGCAGGGCGTCGTGCAGCACGGGGAGGGCGGGGAGGGCGGGGAGGTCGGCCACGGGCCGGGCCCCGGCCGAGGCCGGAAGTCCCAGGCGCCACAGGGCGTCCCGACCACTAGGATCCCCGAGGTGGACGCCGGCCACGGCGAGGTTCAGGGCGGTTTGCTCGTCGACCGTGAGATCGAGGTCGGGGAGGTAGTAGTCCTCGGGGCGGATGAGGTAGCCGATCTGCTCCGGTCCCTCCAGGGGCACGGCGCTGACCTCGATGCCGCCGTCGCGCAGGGTCCGCTTGTCCCGTTCGAAGGCCTGGCGCCGCGCCTCGCCCTCCTGGGCCGGGTACCCGGGGACCTCCGAGGCGATCTCGCGCAACGACTTGGGCCGCTGATCGCGCAGCAGCACCAGGACGAGGTCGGTGAGCCGTTCGAGGCGGTCGACCATGGGCCAGAGCGTAGGCCCCCCGTCCCCGCCCCCCGGGCGCCGAGGCCGCCCGACCACGGCTCGGGCCTGTCGTGAGCGGCACGGCGCTGGCCATGGCGGCGGCCGCGCACGGTCCCGTGGCGGCCGGCGATCCCCTGGCCTTCCACGCCCATGTCGGAGGCTGGCTGGCCGTGGTGGTGGTGGCCGGCGCCTACGGCGCCGGGGTGCGCCGCGTGGTGCGCACCTCGGGCCGCACGGCCCGGCCCTCGCGCCGCCAGCTGCTGTACCTGGCCGGCGCCCTGGTGGCCCTGGCCGGGGCGGTCACCTACCCCCTGGCCGACCTCGCCGCCCACTGGTCGCTCACCGCCCTGGTCGTCCAGCGCCTCCTCCTCACCTTGGCCGTGGCCCCCCTGCTCCTGCTGGCGGCGCCGGCCCCCCTGCTGGCCATGCTCACCCGGCCGGCACCCGTCGACGCCCTCGTCGACGCCGTGACCCGCCCCGTGGTGGCCGTGGTGGCCTTCACCGTGGTGGCCATCGGCACCCTGGTCACCCCGGCCGTGGCGGCCCAGGCCTCGTCGGGCTGGTGGCGGGGGGGTGCCGACGCCGTGCTGGTGCTGGCCGGCATGGTGCTGTGGGCTCCGGCCGTGCGCCACCTCCCCGGCGCCCATCGCACCTCCCCCGTGGGCCTGGCCGCCTACCTCTTCGTCCAGTCGGTGGTGCCCACCTTCCCCGCCGTGGTCTACGTCTTCGCCCGCCACCCCCTCTACCCGGCCTTCACCCACGTGCACCAGGCCCTCGGTCTGTCCCGCCTGGTGGACCAGCAGCTGGCCGGGGTGGTGGCCAAGGT
>DATJOV010000087.1:0-8451 GCA_035506735.1 Acidimicrobiales bacterium
CCATGTGGCGAGAACACGCCGATCCGGGGGAACGCGACGTGGCCCTGTACATGGAGCGCGACGAGCTCGGCTACACGTGGCTCATGTTCGACGGGAGGCGCCTCAGCCTGGGTGGCCCGCACCGTCCCGGGGACGTGGACGGCATCGGGCGCTTCCGCCAGGGACTGGTCGAGGGCAGGCCGGCCGACTTCGACCTGGACGAGTTCAACGCCCCCTACGCCGATCCCGCCGCCCGCCTGGCCCAGCTCGACGAGGCCGGCTTCGACGCCTCGATCATGTTCCCCAACTACGGGATCAGCTGGGAGCGGAACCTGGCGCACGACCTGCGGGCCACGCTGGCCAACATGACGGCGTGGAACCGATGGATCGTGGACGTCGCCCGAGCGGGCGGGGGCCGGCTGTTCCCCGTGGCCCACCTCAGCCTCCGCGACCTGGGCTGGCTCGAGGACCAGCTTGCCCTGCTGGCCGCGGGCGGGGTGCGGGTGGGACTCATCCCCCCGGCCCTGGTGGACGGCCGACCCCTCTCGGATCCCGGGCTCGACCGCGCCTGGGCCGCCTTCGTGGATCACGGCATCGCTCCCGTCTTCCACGTGGCAAACCAGGCCCGGCCCTTCGACGACGCCTGGTACGGCGAGGACCTCGAAGGCGGCATCAATCCCATGAGCGTGGTCTTCATCTGGACGGCTGCGGCGCTGGCGCTGAGCGACCTCATCCTCAACGGCGTGCTCGAGCGCCACCCCGATCTCCGCATGGGCATCATGGAGCTGTCGGCCCGGTGGGTTCCCCAGCACCTGCAGATGCTCGACGGCGGGTACCGCCACACGGCCAGGTTCAACGGCGAGTCGGCGGGCCTCTCGCTCCTGCCGAGCGAGTACCTGCGGCGCCAGGTGCGGGTGGCGGCATTCTCCTACGAGCTCCCCGCCCGCCTCATCGCCGGCGCCGGTGACATCTTCATGGCCTGCAGCGACTACCCCCACACCGAGGGGACGGCCACCCCGGTGGCGGACTATGCGGCCGTCGGCATGGAGCCGGAGGGCGACGGCGCCGCCTTCTTCGGGGCCAACGCCGCCTTTCTCCTCCGGGAGCCGGCTTCCACCTGATCGAGCCCCGCCCCCGGTTCCGGGAGTGGCATCGGAGACGGTGGCGCCACCGGCGGGGCGTGTGGCGGTGACCGGGCACAATGGGGCGGGCCGCACCACGATCGGAGTGCCATGACGACCCCCGCGCCGACGTCCCCCGCCAACGCGTCGCAGTCGAAGACCCTGGTGCTCACGGCGATGATCTTCGCCGTGGCCATGACGTTCATCGACCAGACCATCGTCTCGGTCTCGGCCCCCAAGATCCAGCACGAGCTGGGCCTGACCAGCACGGGCATCCAGTGGGCCATCAACGCCTACCTCCTCGCCCTGGCCGGCCTCTTCGCCTTCGGGGGCCGACTGGCCGACACGGTGGGGCACCGGCGGATGGTGGTGCTGGGCGTGATCGTCTTCGCCACCGCCTCGGGGCTGTGCGGGCTCACCCCCAAGGGGCATGGCGCCGAGGCCTGGATCGTCACCTTCCGGGCCGTGCAGGGCGCCGGCGGGGCCATCATGTTCCCCGCCGCCCTGGCCATCGTGGTGCAGACCTTCGAGCTCCGGCAACGGGGCAGGGCCCTGGCGCTGTTCTTCGGCATCGCCGGTGGCCTCACCGCCATCGGGCCCGTCGCCGGCGGCTACCTCACCGAGTGGACGTGGCGCGCCATCTTCTGGATCAACATCCCGGTGGCCGTCGTCGCCCTCGTCCTCATCGGCCTGTCCAAGCCCGTCACCGACTACCGCCCGGCCCCGGTCGACCTGCGGGGACTGGCCCTCGTGGCCCTCGGGGTGACGCTGAGCGTGTTCGGCTTCCAGCAGTCCTCCGTCTGGGGATGGGGGAACCCCGCCATCGGGGTCTCGATCGCCGCCGGCTTCGTCCTCCTGGTCGTCTTCGTCCGCGTGGAGCAACGCACCCCCGCCCCCCTCATCCAGGTCGACATCTTCCGCAACCGGTCCTTCCTGGTCGAGAACGTCGTTCTCGGGATCGCCATGGCGGCCTTCATCCCCGTCTTCTTCTTCGCCAGCGAGTACGCCCAGATCAGCCTGGGGAAGCCGACGCTGAGCGCGGGCGTGGTCCTCCTCTACTTCTTCATCGGGTTCGTGATCGCGGCCCAGATCGGTGGGCGCATGCTGGACCGGGTGGGGGCCAAGCGGCCCGTGGTCATCGGCTCGGCGCTCGCCGCGGTGGGATTCGCCCTGTGGGCGTCGAAGATGCCCGGCCTCGACTTCTCCTCCCAGGAGCTCTACATCGTGCTCACCGGGGCGGGGATGGGGATGATGCTCGGGCCGGCCAACACCGACGCCGTGAACCGGGCGGGGCGTCTGTCCTACGGGGAGGCCACCGGGATCACCCAGACCGTGCGCAACTACACGGCCAGTCTCGGCTTCGCCATCCTGGGGACGCTCATCGTCTCCCAGTTCCGCTCCCACGCCACGGCGACCCTCACCGCCAAGGGCCTGCCGGCCCACCGGGCGTCGGCCGAGGCGGCCCAGATCGCCCAGGCCCAGGGGGGCCAGACGGCCGCCGGCGCCATCCCCCACTTCATCCGGCTCGACTTCGCCGACGCCTCGCGCACGGTCTTCTTCGTCATGGCCGGGATCATGGCGGCGACCGCCGTCGTGGCCCGATTCGGACTCCAGCGCGGCGTCCAGGATCCCGACGGCCCGCCGTCCTCCCCGGCGTAGCCGGGGGCACGGGCCGGCCCGGGACGCCACCGACGAGGAGCCCGGCCCCGTGGCCGATCCCGCCTTCGAGGACCCCCGCCTGGCCCGGCTCTACGACCTCCTGGAGGGGGCACGTCCCGACCTCGGCCCCTATCTGGCCCTGGCGGCCCGGTTCGGGGCAACCAGGGTCCTCGATCTGGGGTGCGGCACGGGGACCTTCGCCTGTCTGCTGGCCCGGCGCGCTGTGGCCGTCACCGGCGTGGACCCGGCCCGGGCCTCCCTGGACGTGGCCCGTGGCAAGCCCTTCGCCGATCGGGTCCGCTGGGTGGCGGGCGACGCCTCGGCCGTGGCACCGCAGACCCCCGACCGGTCGGGCGGGAGCCCGCTCCAGGTGGACCTCGTGACCATGACGGGCAACGTGGCCCAGGCCATCGTGGCCGAGGAGGAGTGGCGAGGGGCCCTCGGGGTGGCCCGCACCGTGCTGGCGCCGGGAGGCCGGCTCGTCTTCGAGACACGGCGGCCCGACCGGGAGGCGTGGCGGCAGTGGACCCCCGACGCCACCCGCCGGCACCTCGACCTCCCCACCGGGGACCACCTCGAGGTGTGGACCGAGGTCCTCGACGTCCGACCACCGCTGGTGACGTTCCGCCGCCACTACCGCTTCGGCACCGAACCCCCACTTTGGTCGGACTCGACCCTGCGCTTCCGCACCCGGGGCGAGGTGGAAGCCACCCTGGCCGAGGCCGGCCTCGAGGTGGAGGGCGTCGGCGACGCCCCGGACCGGCCCGGGCTGGAATACGTGTTCGTGGCCCGGAGGCCGGGCTGAGGGGGCCGCTACCCGGCCCCGGCGGCCAGTCCGATCACGTTCGTCATGATCTCGCCGAAGGCGTCGGGGTCGGCGATGAGCCACGAATGGGAGCCCTCGATGGTCATGGACTGCGGCCGGCCGAGGAGCTCGCACATCTCCTCGAACGCCTCGCGGGTGACGATCCGGTCCCGGTCCCCCCACAGGACCACCACCGGGAGCCGCCGGCGCTTGAGCTCGTCCAGCTCGCTGGTGAGGTTGGCCCGGCGGGCGATCCCCGCCACTCTCCAGAACGCCACGGGCTCGCGGACGAGATTGGGCAGCGCCTCGGCCAGGATGACCGGCAGGACGCGACGCGCCTGGCGCAGCGGCCAGACGTCGTCGCCGAAGTGGAGCCCCCAGTCCCACAGCGGCCGCTGCGCCATGGTGCGGAGGATCGCCCCGCGCCGGGTCCAGGCCGACGCCCCGATGGAGTTGATCAGGACCAGTCCCCGCACCTGCTCGGGATGGTCGTGCGCCACCAGGATGGCCACGCCGCCGCCGAAGGAATGCCCCAGGAGCTCGACGGGCTCCCCCACCCCCACGGCGTCGAGGAACCGCACCACCCATCCGGCGTAGCCGGCCAGCGTCTGCTCCGGCGCCGGCAGCGACGCCGTCCCCCCGAAGCCCGGGAGGGCGGGGGCGATGACATGGGCTCCTCCTGCCACCAGCCGGCCCAGCGCCCGTTTGTAGACGCGGTGGTCGAGGCCCCAGCCGTGCAGGAAGACCACCGGCGCCCCCTCACCGGCCTGCCCGTAGACGGCGGGCTGCCCTCCGACCTCGATGGTGCGCCAGGTCAGCCACGAGCCCCGGCGATCGCCGCCCTCGCCCCGAGGCGCGACCCGCTCGTCCGAGGCTGGCGCACCCATGTGTCCAGGGTGCCCCCGCCGGCGTCGCCTTCCTAGGGTCGGACGTCCCGGATCCCGCTCCCGGCGGTCCCCCGGAGACCGGCCCGGGCCGGCCCTCGGTCGCAGCGGCGGGGGCGCTCCGGCTCCCCCGCCGGGGCCGGGCAGAATGGGACGGTGGGTGTCGACCTGGACGAGTTGCGCCGTCTGCGCCGGGCTCGCGACCGCATGGACCGGGAGTACGCCCAGCCCCTCGACGTCCCCGCGCTGGCCCGCACGGCGCTCATGTCACCGGCGCACTTCAGCCGCCGGTTCCGGGAGGAGTACGGCGAGACGCCCTACTCCTACCTCATGACCCGCCGCGTCGAGCGGGCCAAGGCCCTCCTGCGTCGGGGCGACCTGACCGTGACCGAGGTCTGCATGGCGGTGGGGTGGACGAGCCTGGGATCGTTCTCGGCCCGGTTCACCGAGCTGGTGGGCGAGGCTCCGTCGACGTACCGGGCCCGCAACCACCAGGCCCTGCGGGCGATCCCTCCGTGCCACACCATGGTCCTGACCCGGCCCCGCCGGGACGGGGTCGAACCGACGACCGAAGTGAGCAGTTTCGGAGAAGCGCGCGCCGCCTCGCCCACCTAGCATCGTCGCCATGAGCGTCTCCCTCAGCACCGTCCACATCCTCGTCGACGATCCCGACGCCGCCCTCGCCTTCTACCGGGACACCCTGGGCCTCACCGTGAAATTCGAGGTGGCCAACGACGGCTTCCGCTGGATCACCCTGAACACCGACAGCCAGCCCGAGATCGGCATCGTGCTCTCCCAGCCGCAGGCGGGGCGCTCCAAGGAGGACGGCGAGGCCATCGCCGCCCTCCTGGCCAAGGGCGAGATGTACCCCGTCCACCTCCGCACCGACGACCTCGACGCCACCTTCGAGAAGGTGGCGGCCACGCCCGGTGTCGAGGTCCTCCAGGAGCCCACGAGCCAGCCCTGGGGGGTCCGGGACGCCGCCGTGCGGGACCCGGCCGGGAACCGCCTGCGCATCGAGCAGGCGTAGGCGCTCGTCCCGGGCACAGCGTTCCCGGGCGGGTCCCGGCCGCAGCGCCGTCAGTGGCGCCTCGACCAGGTGGCCTCGGCCGCGGCCACGTCCCGCACGAGATCGTCCTTGGCCAGGAACAGATCCCACACGTGGTAGCCGAAGCCCGCTCCCCCCTCCTCGGTCAGGACGGGACCCTTGGCCAGGCTGCCGGGGGTCCGGGTGACGTTCAGCCAGGAGGCTCCCTGGGCGTGCTC
Source organism: Acidimicrobiales bacterium (assembly GCA_035506735.1). Lineage (GTDB taxonomy): Bacteria > Actinomycetota > Acidimicrobiia > Acidimicrobiales > UBA8190 > DATJOV01. The sequence goes on from DATJOV010000087.1 coordinate 5,715, forward strand.
GCACGTGGCGGTGTACAGCCCCGGATAGGCCACCCAGGGCGTGGCGATCTTCCCCAGCGTGGGGAAGGCGGCATCGAGCGGTGCCGTCCCCTCCGCCAGGGCGGCCGGGTTGACGCAGAGCACCTGCAACCCCGTCCTCGCCGTCTGCCCGGACTGCAACGACACCCCCTGACCCGCCCGGCCGAACAGGGAATCGGCGGGAGGGACCGAGGGGAAGCTCGAGTAGGCGATGACGCAACCGGTCTCGCCCGGGGCGTCGCAGGCCGGGATGTGCCGGAAGGTCCCGCCCTCGAGCCGCCCCGGCGGGACCTCGACGTTCCCTCCCAGCAGGATGGCGGTCACCAGCCGGGCCCGCAGCCCCGGGTCCCCGTCCACGAAGCGCTCGAGCAGGAGATCGAGCATGGCCGCGCCCTGTGAGTCTCCGATCACGATGAAGGGCCGGTCCCCGAGCTCGTGGTCCACGAAGTCCTCGAAGCCCGACCGGATGCTGTCGTAGGCGGTCACGCGCTCGGCCGGGCCGAGGTCCAGGTCGGGGTGGGCCGCGAGGTCGGCCAGCGTGACCTGACGGTAGACGGGGGCGTACACCTGGCAGACGGGTGCGAAGGGCGCGCCCTGGGCCGCGGCCGAATCGACCTCGGCCGCCTGCACGGCCAGATCGGCATTGGTCGACGTCTCGGTCGACACCGTCCCGTAGACGTAGAAGCAGGCGAAGCGGGCGGACGACGGGGATGGAACGGGCGTGCTCACCGAGGTCACCCGGTCGGTGCTCACCACCGTGGTCCGCAGGCTGTCGGTGCACGGGTCGTCGGCCAGCCCGGGCCGGCACAGCCACACCGTGGTCCCGGCACCGGGCGCGGCCGAACCGGACGAGGGGGCGGCACACGCCGCCGTCCCCATCCCTCCCAGGGCCACGGCCACGACCCCGACCACGTGGCGGGTCCGCCACCGGAGGCGGGTCCGGGCCCCAGGGGCCCCGGCGGTCGACCTACGTCGCTCCATGCCTCCATAGGCTAACCAATCTTTATAGGATCGTCCATGTGGAGCCCCCCGACCACGACCTGCGGCCCCGCCGGCGCCTGACCCAGGCGGAGGGGCGCGCCGAGACCCGGCGCCAGCTCCTGGCGGCGGCGGCCCGGGTCTTCGCCCGCAAGGGGCTCGCCGGCGCCTCCCTGGAGGAGATCGCCGAGCTGGCCGGGTACACCACCGGAGCCGTCTACTACCACTTCGCCAACAAGGACGAGCTCTTCCTCGAGCTGATCAAGGCCGGCTGGTCGACCCGGATCGCCGGCTGGAACGAGGCCGTCCGCGCCGTCGTCGAGGAGGGCGGCGCCGACCCCGTCGACGCCCTGTCGCGCCTCGTCGGTCAGCGGGCCGATCGGGACCACGACCTCGAACCCCTGCAGGCGGAGTTCTGGCTCTATGCCGTGCGCCACCCCGAGGCCATGGCCGTCGTGGCGGAGCGGCTCGAAGAGCAGGTCGCGGGGATCGAGCCGGCCATGGCGGCCCTGATGGAGCGGTGCGGCACCGGCGACGATCTCACGCCCCACGAGGAGGCGATGGTGGCGCTGACCCTCTTCCAGGGCCTGGTGCGCCGGCGCCGCATCGACAGGGCCGCCGTGTCCGACGACCTTTTCGCCCGCGTGCTCCGACGCCTCCTGGCACCTCCGGTGGCGCCGACCGGTCCAGCGGCGCCACCAGGGGGGCCCACGCCGCCCTCCGGGCGGAACTGACCGGCGCCCGGGCCGGCGCCCGATCGGGCCGCGAGGTCCCGGAGAGCCGATCGCCCCGGCGTTAGGCTCTCGTGATCGCCTTTTCCCAAGGGGGTGGGCGCGCCATGACCGGGCCGGCCGCTCAGCCGAGATGGATCGCCAGGCTCCTCACGCTCCTCGGGAGCGCCCTCGTCGTCGGAGGGGGCCTGCTGCTGGCCGTGGCCGGCCCCGGCGTCACAGCCTCGGGGGCCGACTCGGCCTTCACCCTGACCCTCACGACGTCGGCTCCGGGAGCCAGCTGCGACGACTCGACGTACTCGGGACCGGTGTGCAGCGGCGTCTCCTCCGGGGACGTGATCACCGTGGCCGCCGGGGGGCTCACGCCGAGCGTGCAGGCCTCGATCGTCGAGTGCAGCAGCGTGGCCACCCAGCCGGTGATCGCCCCCTACCCGGTGAGCTGCTCGGCCCTGTCCCCGGTGACGGTGCCGAGCTCGGGTCCACAGAGCGGCGAGATCAGCGGCACCTTCACCGTGGCGTCCGGCGTGCTCGGGCCCCCCGAGACCGGTGACACCCCCTCGTGCCAGAGCACCTCGGGGTGGCCCACGACGGCCCTGCTCTCCATCCCGGACTGCGCCACCTCGGGCGACGCCACCACCGACGCCGCCCAGTACCCCTGTCCCCCCACGTCGGCACAGGTAGCTTCCGGCATCCAGTGTGGCCTGCTCTTGGGCGACGTGGCGGGCGACCAGGCGAGCGCGGAAATACTGTTCGCGTCTGAACCCTGCCGGTTCGTCACGGACGGTGTCGTGTCCGGAAACGACATCGTGACCTCTGCCACCGCCGACTTCACGTCCGCGGACATCGGAGATTCCATCTCCGGCGCCTTCATTCCTGCCGCCACCACGATCGTGGGCGTCACCAGCCCCACCACGGCGACCGTGTCGGCGCCGGCTACGGCGTCGACGGCGGGAGTGAGTCTGACGTTGTGTTCGTGACGGCCCGGCGCCACGGGGACTAGCGACGCAGGA
>DATJOV010000088.1:0-7146 GCA_035506735.1 Acidimicrobiales bacterium
CGCTGGGTGCGGCCCGGCGACATCGTGCTCCTGCACGATCCCCAGACCCTGGGGCTGGCCGCCCACCTGCGCCGGGCCGGCGTCACCACCATCTGGCGCAGCCACATCGGGGTGGACCACGCCAACGAGTGGACGGCGCAGGCGTGGGAGTTCCTCCGCCCCCTGGCCGAGCCGTGCGGCGCCTACGTGTTCTCCCGGGCCCAGTACGTCCCCCCCTTCCTGGCCGGTGCCCCGGTCACCGTCATCGCCCCCTCCATCGACCCCTTCTCCCCCAAGAACCAGGACCTGGCCCCCGCCGCCGTGGCCCGCATCCTCCGCACCATGGGCCTCACCGCCGCCACCGGCGCCGACGGGGACGCCGACGGCGGCACCGGGGTCTTCACCCGGGCCGACGGCTCGCCCGGACGGGTGCGCGAGCGCGCCGCCGTGGTGGGGGAGGGCCCCCCGCTCGACCACGAGGCGCCCCTGGTGGTGCAGGTGTCGCGCTGGGACCATCTGAAGGACATGGTCGGGGTCCTGGCCGGCTTCGCCGCCCACGTGGCCGGGCGCCACGGCGCCCAGCTGGCGCTGGTGGGCCCGGCCGTCCACGACGTGAGCGACGACCCCGAGGGCGCCGCCGTCCTGGGGGAGTGCGTGGTGGCGTGGGAGGGCCTGGCCCCCTCGCTGCGTCGCCACATCCGCCTGGTCACCCTCCCCATGGAGGACACCGACGAGAACGCCGCCATGGTGAACGCCCTCCAGCGTCACGCCGCTGTGGTGGTGCAGAAGAGCCTGGCCGAGGGGTTCGGGCTCACCGTGGCCGAGGGCATGTGGAAGGCCCGCCCCGTCCTGGCCTCGGCCGTGGGGGGCATCGTGGACCAGGTGGCGCCCGACACCGGCGTGCTCCTGCCCGATCCCACCGACCTCGACGCCTACGGCGCCGCCCTGGAGGGCCTGCTGGCCGACGCCACCGGGGCGGCGGCCCTGGGCGAGCGGGCCCGGCGCCACGTCCGGGACAACTTCCTGGGCGACCGCCACCTCCTCCAGTACGCCGAGCTCCTGGAGCGGGTCCTGGCGCCGGGACCGGGCTGAGCGCCCCCGGCCCGGCGGCCGGGCCGGGCCGGCCGGCTCAGCGGACGGTCGGGGCCAGCTCGGTGCGGAGCACGTCGCGCAGGTGCACGCGCCCCCCGGTGCGCAGGATGGCGCGGTAGTAGATCGAGGAGGCCAGGCGGGCCACGAGCACGATGCCGACCAGGGACAGCCCCACCGAGATGGCGAACTCCCACCACGTGGCCACCCCCAGACCCACCAGGGTGGGCATGGCGAAGGGGGCGGTGGGGGGGAGGTAGGCCAGCACCTTGATGAGGAGCGAGGGCGATCCCGCGCCCAGCTCGATGAGGGAGTAGATGTAGGCGAAGAGGATGGGCAGCATGAGGGGGAAGGCCAGGGCCTGGACCTGGTCCTGGCGGTCGGCCATGGAGCCCCCGGCGGCGAAGACCCAGCAGTAGAAGGCGTAGCCCAGGAACACCCACACCAGCGACGCCACCAGGGCCAGGGGGGCGGCGCCGTGGATCAGGCTGGACCCCACCGCCGCCCCCAGGCCAAGGGCCACGGCCACGATGAGGGCGGCCTGGAGCATGGCCACGGTGCCGATGCCGATGACCTTGCCGGCCAGGAGCTGCCGGGGCCGCAGGGTGGACAGGAGGACCTCGGCCACCCGCGACGACTTCTCCTCGATCACCCCCATGATGAGCCACGTCCCGTACTGCGACAGCAGGACGTAGGTGAAGATGAGCCCGAAGGTCTCGGTGGTGCGCTCCGTGGTCTTGGTCTTGGACGGCGCCGCCACCAGGGCCTCGATCGGGAGCGGCCTGGGGTGGGCCAGCTCGGCCGCCTCCAGGGGCGGGATCCCGGCCCCCTGCAGGCCGGCCTGGAGGGCCACGGTCTCCGACAGGGCCCGCACCACCTCGGCCGTGGTCGAGGTGTCGGTGGGCGAGAGGGACTTCTCCACCACCAGCCGCCGCGAGTCCACCAGCGCCACGTCCAGGCGCCCGGCCCGCAGGGCCCGCTCCGCCGCGGCCTGCGAGGCCTCGGGGACGACGGTCACCTTGCCGCCCACCTCGGCGCCGGTGATCCGCACCGTGGCCCGCAGAGGGCCCGACAGCGTCCCCACCACCCCCACCCGGGTCGGGGTAGTGCTCCCCTTGGTGAGCACGGGGATGATCACCGCCGCCGCCACGGCCAGGAGCACGATGAGGGTGCTGATGCGGAACAACCGGGTGCGCAGGCGCTCCCGCACCTCGCGCCGGGCCACCAGGCCCACGTCGCCGGTGGCGTCGAGGACCCGGGCCACGAGACGCGCCGCCGGCGACGTGGCCAGGGCGCCCCCGACGCCGCCCGACGCCCCCGGGGCCGCGCCCCCGGGCGCGCCGCCGGCGCGCCGCTTGGCCCGTGAGCGCATGCGCAGCCAGATGCGCACCCCGGCCGCCACCACGAGGATGGGGATGACGTACTTCACGCCACCGACTCCCGGAACACCTCGGACAGGCGGCGGCGCTCGAAGCCGAATTGCTCCACCGTGCCCGCCGCCATGGCGGCCCGCAGCACGTCCTGGGGATCGGTGCCCCCGTCCAGGACCAGGCGCACCGCCCCGCCCTCGGCCCGCGAGATGGTCACTCCCGGGAGGGTGGTGGCCCACTGGCCCGCCCAGTCACCGGCCACCCGCACCACCAGGCGGGGCTGGCCCCCGAGCGTCAGCTCCTCCACCGGGCCGTGTGCCACCAGATGGCCCCGGTCGATGATGGCCACCGACTCGCACAGGTCCTCCACCAGGTCGAGCTGGTGGCTCGAGAACAGCACGCCCCGCCCGGCCCGGGCCTGCTCGACCAGGACCGATCCGACGGCGTCCACCCCGACGGGATCCAGGCCGGACAGGGGCTCGTCGAGGACGAGGAGCTCGGGCTCGTGCACCAGCGCCGCCGCCAGCTGCACCCGCTGCTGGTTGCCCAGGGACAGGGCCTCGATCTTGTCGCCCGAGCGCTCCGCCACCCCCAGGCGCTCGAGCCAGCGCACGGTGGCGGTGCGGGCGTCGGCGGGGGAGAGGCCGTGCAGGCGGGCCAGGTACTCGATCTGCTCCCCCACCTTCATGCCGGGGTAGAGGCCGCGCTCCTCGGGCATGTAGCCGAAGCGCCGGCGGTCACGGTCCGACACCACCGTGCCCTTCCACCGCACCGTGCCCGCCTCCAGGGCCACCAGCCCGAACACGGCCCGCATGGCCGTGGTCTTGCCGGCGCCGTTGGGACCGAGGAACCCGAAGACCTGTCCGGGGGGGACGGTGAAGGTCAGGCTGTCCAGGGCCACCACGTCGCCGTAGCGACGGACCAGGCCGTCGAGCTCGAGCATCAGCGCCCAGCCACCGGGGTCACACTCCCTGGATAGCACAGGGGGCGGCGGCGGCCCGCCTCAGGCCGTGGACGAGGGCCAGGGGTCGAAGGCGCTCCGCACGCCCCGCAGGGCGGCGAGCCCCCGCACCAGCCCCAGGGCCACGTTGCCGGCGGTGTCGGCCACCACCCGCACCACCACCAGGCGGTGGCCGGCCATGGCCCGGGCCACCCAGGCCGACTCCATGTCCACCGCCAGCGCCCCGGTGCGGGCCAGCTCGGTGCGGCGCGCCCCGTGGACCAGCGTGGTCGAGGAGACCACCGGACCCAGGTGCACGGCCCGCCCCGTGCGCCGCAGTCCCTCGGCCACGGTGGCGGCGTCCTCGGCCCCGAGGTCGAGCACGGCCTCGTCGGGATCGCGCACCGCCGTGGCCACCACCACGGTGCCCGGCGCCAGCGCCGGGTCCAGTCCCCCCGAGATGCCGGCCAGCACCACGGGCGACCCCGGGGCAAGGGTGGCGGCCACCTCGGTGGCCTTGGCCTGGGCCCGGTGGTGCCCCATGCCGGTGCGCACCACCCGCCCGCCCAGGGCCAGGGCCTCGAGACGCATGGCGGCCAGGACGGTGGGCGGGGAGGGGGGCACGGGCCCCATTCCAGCAGCCGGGGCGGTCAGGCCGGCGCCGCCGGTCCGGCCAGCGCCCGCCCCGGCCGGCCCGAGCCGGCCTCGTCCCCGCCGTCGTCGAGGGGCACCCCGTCGACGTAGGTGACGCTGTTGGTCCGCACCGCCGTCACGCGGCTGCCGGGCAGCACGATGCCCACCAGGTTGAGGGGGTCGGCGGCGTTGACGGTGACGCGCTGGCCCTGGCGGGCCGAGCGGCGCACGCGGCGGAGCTCCTCCACCGCCTCGGGCAGGGCGTACTGCTCGCCCGCCAGTCCCACCACGAAGCGCCCGCCCCGGATCACGCCGCGGGCCTCGAGGCGCCGCAACGCCCACACCACCTCGCGCCAGGGAAGGGCCAGGTTCTCGCGGGCCGTGACGTCCCAGCACACCACGCCCCAGCGGGCCAGCAGCTGGCCGGCCACGAGCTCGGCCAGCTCGTCGCGCTCGAGGTCGACGGCGGCCGGGGCGCCGGCGCCGGGGAGGAGAGCCCACCGGCCCTCGCCCCCCTCCAGGCGGGCCGGCACCCGGCGCAGCCCGGTGCGGAGGCGCTGCTCGTGGCGGTGGCGGCGCTTCCACGACTCGCGCGCCGAGAGGAGCGAGCGCACGGCCTGGAAGCCGTCGGCGGTGACCAGGCCCCGGGCCACCAGGTCCCACAGCCCTTCCTCCACCTCCACCGGCAGGCGGCCCGTGGCCTGGCGCAGCTCGGCGTGGAACATGGCCCCCCCGTGGCGCAGGGCCTCGAGCACGTCGCGCCCCGGCCCGTGGGCGGGCTCGGCCGGCACGCTCTCGCCCCGGGCCGCCCGCAGGAGCCAGGGGAGGTCCTGGCGGAGGGCGAAGGTGACGGGGGTGGCGCGCGACGGCGTGGCCGACCCCCGGCGCGGCGCCTCCTCGGGCTCGGCCGGCCGGGGTGCCAGGCGCCCCCACACCAGGTCGCCCGAGCGGCACAGGTCCTCGAGCCAGCGGTGCTGGTAGCCCTCCACCCGGGCCGGGAGGACCGAATCCTCCCACGCCCCGGCGGGGATCTCGAACCCCTGGAGCTGGTCCACCACGGCCAGCACCCCGGCACGCCCCTGGCGCCGGGCCGACGGCGTGACGTGCTGCCAGGCGAGCAGGAACCGCACGTAGTCCTGGGCCGTGACCGGTTCGATCTCGCGCCGCAGGCGGCGCTGGGTGTAGGCGTGGACCCGGGCCAGCAGGCGCCGGGCGCACCACTGCTCGGTGGGGGCCCCGTCGTCGAAGGAGCCGCGCAGGACGAAGCCCTCGGCCTCGAGGCGGCCCAGGCCCACCCGGACCCGGGGCACCGACAACCCGGTGCGCGCCGCCAGCTCCTCGGCGCTCACCGGCCCGCACACCTCGAGGTGGCCCCGGACGGTCTCGCCCGCCACGACGTCGGGATCGGGCCCGGCCGGATCGAGCGGGCCGCTCGCGGGGCCGTCGTGCGGGGGCGCGGCGGGGTCGTCCGTGGCCCCGGGGAAGAGGGTCTCGACCCACGCCCGTCGCTCGGTGGCGTACCAGCGTCCCGACGCCGGCTCCCCGGCGGCGCCGGCCCGGCCCTGGGCCGCCAGCGACGCCAGCCACGACGCGGCGGCGTCGGCCCCGGCGTCGGCCGAGACGGGATCGTCGGGTCGCCACACCACGGCGGACAGGAGCAGGTCGTGGAGCTCCTCGGGACCGCGCACGTCGGGGGCGGCCTCGGCCCGTACCCGGGCCAGCGCCTCGGGGTCGAGCCGGCCCAGGGCCTCGGCGTGGACGGGCAGGCCCCGGCGCAGCTGCACCGCCCGGGTGCGGCGCTCCTCCAGGGGGGCGTCGTCGAGGAAGGTGTAGGGCTTGCCGTTGAGGATCTCGTGGGCCAGTACCGAGGGCGTGGAGCTGTCCACGAAGTGGACGCCGGTGTCGCCTCCCTCGATGCCCCGCAGCATGGCCACCAGGCCGTCGATGTCCATGGCCTCGTGCAGGCAGTCGAGCATGGTCTGGCGCACGAGCACGTGGTCGGGGATCTCGATGGGGCCGCCCGGGGTGTTCTCCTGGCAGGCGGCCAGGGCGGGGAACACCGCCGCCATGAGGTCGTCGGACTCCATCCGCTGGATGGGGAGGGGGTTCTTCTTCCCACCCCGGAAGCGCAGCACGGCCAGGGCCCGGTTGAGGTTCCAGCGCCAGCGCGAGGCGAACATGGGGGAGGCCAGCACGGCCTGGCGCAGCACCGCCTCGGCCGTCTCCGAGCGCAGGAGGCGGGGGGCGCTGTCGAGGGGGAAGCTGTGCTGGGGCCCGAGGGAGAGCACGACGGCGTCGTCGTTGGCGGCGGCCTGGAGCTCGAAGTCGAAGGTGGCGCAGAAGCGCTTGCGCAGCGCCAGCCCCAGTGCCCGGTTGACCCGACCGCCCAGGGGGGCGTGCACCACCATCTGCATCCCGCCCGCCTCGTCGAAGAAGCGCTCGAAGACGATGTCGGTGTCGGTGGGGAGCACCCCCAGCTCGCCGTGGGCCGCCACCAGGTACTGCGCCAGCTGCTCGGCCGCCTCGGGGGTCAGGCCGCACACCCGGGCCAGGGTATCGCGCAGGGCCCCGAACGGGTCGTCGCCGCCCTCGCCCAGCACGGCCGCAGCCGTGCGGCGCAGGGCCGAGACCTCGGCCGAGAGCTCCTCGGTGCGGCTGGGCGCCTCGCCCACCCAGAAGGGGATGGTGGGGTGGGCGCCCTCGGCGTCCACCACCCGCACCTCGCCCTGGGTCACCCGCCGGATGCGCCACGAGTGGGTGCCCAGCAGGAACACGTCGCCCACCATGGACTCGATGGCGAAGTCCTCGTTGACCGTGCCCACCGGGGTGTCGTCGGGCTCGGCCACCACGCGGTAGTCGCCCACCTCGGCGATGGCCCCGCCGTTGGTGAGGGCGGCCAGGCGGGCCCCGCGCCGGGGTCGCAGGATCCCGTGCACGCCGTCGCGGTGCACGTAGGCCAGGCGCTTGCCCCGGCCGGGGGTGATGCCCTCGGTCACGAGCTCCACCGGGCCGATGTCGATGCCGAGCTCGAGCGAGGCCGTGGCCACGAGGGCCCGGAGGTCGCCGGCCCGGAGCCGCTCCTCCACCCGCAGGCGGCGGTCCTTGGCCAGGCTGCCGTGGTGGGCCGCCACCTGG